>JAZOOK010000083.1:0-1702 GCA_045654965.1 Candidatus Coprovivens sp.
GATACACATAATGCTAAAATGATAGAGAATATATACGAAGATAAGAATTCGTTAAGAGAAATAGAACAGTTAGAGATACATGAGCTATTAAAGCAAAAGCTTGACTTATTAAAAGCTTATGATAAAGATATGTATGATATACTGTATCTTAATTTCTTTGGAGGCTTCAGTCAAGTACAATTAGCAGACAAGTACGGCACTAATCAAGTATGGATATCAAGACAAATCAAAAAGGGTAAAAAGTTTTTATATAACTCTATGACAAGAGACGAAAAAGACGGTTGTTTTTTATAAAAAATATATAATTATTAAGGAGCGGATATTATGAATTTAAATGAAGTATTAGAAATGTTACAAAGAGAAGCAGTTAAACACAAAGACGCTATTCAAAGCTTATCAGATGAAAAAGAAGCAAAAGAAAATGAAATACAAGAAATAGATGATTTAATAGTAATGTTAGAAAGCTTTATATTAAAGAAAAAAGAAGAAAGAAAAATATTGGTTAATGAATATACTGAATTAGTAGAAGAGATCAGACGCAAAAGACTGACTGGTTGCATGGCATCTGGAGTTGATAATCTTATAACAAAAAGACAAGAGAAAGAAAAAGCAAAAGAGTTAGTGCGTCAATCAAACATAGCAGTAGAAGAAAAGCAAATGATGTACGATGTAATAGACGAACAAGAATAAAGGTAATCGCTATGATAGTTGCTGCGCTAATATTATCGGGGACTTTTGTATTGTGTATGCACTTTCTTAAAGATGTAGCTAAAGGTGATGAGAAATCATCACCTTCTACTGACAACAAAACAGTTTATAACATATACAATACAAATAGTCATAATAGTAATGTAAATAGTCATAATACGACTACAACTAGTACAACTAATGAAGATAACGTATCAGAAAAAATGATTAAACAAGAAATAGCGAAGCTACAAGAAGATATACTTTTAAAAGAAAAAGCATTAACAGAATTGTATAAAGAAATAGGTAAATTAAATGGTTAGGAGGGGTATCATGAGTTTATCAGGTGCAGCTGCTTGTGTAGCAGCTCTTTTGTTTGGAACATCAATGAATACATTGGTAGGAATTAATGAATCACAAAAATCCACGCAAGCTATTGTACAAAGTCAACAAGAAACTCAGGAACAAATTAAAAAAGCAATAGAAGAGCAACCACAACAAGTAGTGAATAACTATATAGATAATAGTGTTACGAATATTGATAACAGCGTAACAAATATAGATAACTCTACTACTATAATAGAAAATAACGAAACAAAAGAAGAAAAAGTAGTAACAGAACCTGAGCCTACCGCATACATTAATAGCAAAACTAATGATGAGAGTGAAATGGCAATACCGATAGGAGATGAAAGTAATGATTCGAACCCTAATCCAAATGTAGTATTAATTAAAGGAATAAAATGTCCTGAATGTGGAGAGCACAGTTATACTGAGATGTACAATAAAAAAGATACTAACTTACAACATTACATGGGAATGTGTAAGTCATGTAAATATGAATATTAAAATATAAAAATATAAAGGAGAGAACGATTATGAACAATATATTAACTAATACTTATGTAAATGAAAATGGAGACTTAGTAACAAACAGTGCATTAATACCAACAGTAATAGAATCAACAGACAAAGGTGAAAGAGCATTTGATATATACTCTAGATTATTAAAAGA
>JAZOOK010000084.1:0-10048 GCA_045654965.1 Candidatus Coprovivens sp.
CTTTTATTGTATTTTCTTTATTAATTTTTTTATCTAATATTTTAAGATTAGATGTATCTATTTGAATTGTTTTTTTTAAGATATTTGATGTTATATTTTCTTCAGTTATTTTTGTTACATTTGTCTTTTTATCAGATAGTAATATTACATTTATATCTGCTTTATTTAATTTATCAATTATTTCTTTGTTGTATTTGTTAGTTACTATTGTTTTTATATGAGTATATTTTTCTTCTTCATTAAAGTTTTTATGATATAAAGAATTTATTGATATAGGTATTGTTAATAAAGATATTGATAAAGCATTTATTATGCCTGTTAATATTTCTTGAGTAGATGGATTTGTGCCTACTGATATTAGGTTTATTATTAAAAATATTATGAATGTTGTGATACTTGTTAGGTATGATAATATTTTTAATTTATTTATTTTTTTATATAGATATGATTTATAAACATTCTTTTTGGTAGAGATAATATTATAGATTATTAATATAATTATTATTGCTATTGATATAAAGAATTTTGTCATGTTTCATCACCAATTATTATTATAACACAAAATAAAAAAGGTGCTCTTATAGAGCGCCTATTTGTTTAGCTTTTTGTTTAAAGACGAAGTCATTTGTTGGATTTTTAGGAAATTCAGATGTGAATGTTTTTTCTTCTGATGATTCTCCTGATGCATACATAGTAATTGCTATTATGTTTCTTTCTTCTTCAACTAGATCTTCACTTGTACGAATCATTTTTGGTTCGTCTTGTACACCAATTCTAGTTATATCCATGTATACTCTAGTTTTACCTTCTTCTTTATCTTCGATGATGTATGCTTCGAATGTTCTTATTTCTCTTTTACAACCATCCTCTAATGATAAAGAACCATTTATATATATTAGGTCTTTTTCTTTTCTAGCAGTGAATTCAACTAATTGAAGTTCTGTTACTAGGGAATCTTGCATAGGATATGCTGTATCTCTAATTTCTTTACAATAACTTAATGTATCTAATATTTTGCTTTGCATTCTTTTAGGTACACCAATAAATTTATAATATTGTTCTACTAATAGTTGCATATCCTTCTTGTCCATTTTCGTCACGACCTTTTTTTATATAATAATGATTTTATTTGATCATCTTTATGTTCTAAATAATATTCTGTATCAAATAAATCATGAATAATTTCTTCTTTTGATTTTAATACTAATTGTGTTTCAATTTCTGCTTTTTGTTGCAGTAATTGTTCTTTTTGAACTGCTATTTCTTCTAATGAAATAGATGGTTCTTTTTTTGGTTCTTCTTTACCCTTTGATATATAATCTTTTGCAGTATATATACTTGCTCCAATAGTAGGTATTGCTAATATTGTTGATAATATATCAGGATTCATTTCTAATAAAGTGTTAAAAGTTGATATATTAACATAGTTTAATAATTCTTTGATAGTTGGTGCGGCATAGGAAAAGAAACTGCCAACTACAGTTGCAGCTAGTAATAAAGTTTTTGCTTTTCCTGCTTTTGATGATTGAACGTTTTTGTTATTTTGTCCATTATGATAGTTTATGGCAAATATACCTAATTCTAAACCAATTATTGCTAAAAAAATTGGATTTAATGTAGATAGTAACATTAAACAAACTATACCAAAAGCTTTATCTGATAGCGCATCTAAAAGACTACCAAAAAATGATTGAACATGTAGTTTTCTTGCTAAGAAGCCATCAATAAAGTCAGTTAAAAAGAATCCCATTGCAGCTAAACCAGTTACTAGTGTTCCACAGCTAGTAAATAGCGGAATTATAGCAACTGTTCCTAAAGAGCGAATTGCTGTAATTAGGTTAACTAATATTTGGTTTCTTTTATGGTTTTTACCATACTTTTCTGCGCTAGTATTCTCTTTCTTTATAGAGATAATCTTCTCTTTTTTCATTATACCAATTCCCCTCATTGTTTATGATAACAACAAGGTTATTAATTGTCAACATTCACGTTATTATAATTAATCATATATGCCATATAGGCATTTGTTAGGATTATTTTTGATATGTTATCTTTCTTTGTTTGAACGATTATCTTTGTATCTAAATCTTTTATTTTTACACTATATGTAAATTCTCTATAGAGATTATGACTTTCTATAGATGGTTCTACATTTTTTATAAGATTAAATATATTTTTTTCTTGCATATATGTTGTATCAGTAAATTTACTGAATTGTATTTTTTTTGTTTGTTCTGTATATGAGAATGGTTCTGGTGTTAAACAACTACCAGATTCAACATTACCATTTTTTGTGCCATTACATTTAAATGTATATGATTTTGTTGTCATTGCATCTATAAATATGTATTCGTAATCATATTTCCCATTTAGAATGTTTTGTTGTTGTATTTCGTAGTCAACAAATGGTTTTTGTTTTTCTTTTTCAATTTCTTCTTTTTCTTTTTGGGCTTGTTTATTAGCTTCTAAGAATTTTTTTGTATTTTCTTCATAACGTGCACTAAAGAAACTGTCTGGTAGAACAAACATTATTAGTAAAAGTAAAACTATTATTACTATGGCATATAGTCCTAAAAATTTTTTTGTTTCTTTCATATAAAATTACTCTGCTATACTGTGTAATACTTTTTCTTTGTTTAAGCCGTTGATGTAATCTTTTGCTTCCATTGTTTTTTTGCCGAATGGTTTTACTTTTGTAATTAATATTACTTTGTCATTAGTACATACACCAATACTGTCTTTGTTTATTTCACAAATTGTACCTGGTGAGAATTTAGAATCTCTATCACTTATTTGTGCTTCTAATACTTTTACTTCTATTTCATTAATAATTGTATGGGCAGTTGGCCATGGATATAAACCTCTTATTTGATTATAAACTTCTTTAGCAGGTTTATTGTAAGTTATTCTTTCTTCTTCTCTTTTTATGTTCCATGCATATGTAGAATCTTCATCATTTTGTTTTATTCTACCATTTGTTCCATCAATTATTGAAGGTAATGTTTTAATCAATAATTCTTTTCCCATTATACTTAAATTGTCATGTAATGTCCCTACATTATCACTGTCTTTAATGTAATATTCACTAGTAGATATTATATCTCCTGTGTCCATTGTTTTATCCATATACATTATTGTGATACCTGTTTTTTCTTCTCCATCAATAATTGCATGATGAATTGGAGCTCCACCTCTTAATCTTGGAAGTAATGAAGCATGTACATTTATACAACCTAGTCTTGGTGTATTTAAAATTATTTCTGGTATTATTTGACCATATGCACATGTAATAATTATATCTGCTCCTGCATTTATAATTGGATCATATTCATTTCTTACTTTTGTTGGTTGATAAACAGGAATATTATGTTCTAAAGCAACTTTTTTTATTGGTGTTGCTTGTAGTTCATGATGTCTACCTACTTCTTTATCTGGTTGTGTTACAACCATTATTACATTTGTATTTTCAATTAGTCCTTCTAGTACTGGTACTGCGAATTCTGGAGTACCCATAAATATTACTTTTGTATCTTTCATATATCTATCACCAAAATAATTATAACAAAAAAAATAGCAATATATTGCTATTTTTAAATATTTTTACATTATTTTTATTTTTTAATTGGAGCTATATCAGTTTTTTTGATTGGTACTCCTTTTTTTATTTGTTGTTTTAGTTGTTTTATAAAGCTAGATGGTACTTCAGTATATTCTTCACCATTTACATATATAGCAACTATTTGACCATCTGATACGTCAACAATTGTTCTAATATAAAGATGTTCACTAAATACATTAAATAGTTCATATGTTTTTCCATCCATAGATAGTCTTTTTATTCCTGCTGACATTTCAAGGAATTCACCTATATTAGCATTTGAGTCAGGAATATATTTAGGCATTTTATAAAACTTTTTATCTATTGGAACTGTTTCATCCAACATTTTTGTATTTATTAGGTTATGCTTATATCTTAATGCTGCATATGCTATGTAACTTTGTTTTATTAAATTACATACTTCTTCATATGAGTAATTATTAGGTATATCAAATGTGTTTTTTAATCCTTTAATATACTTATTATAATTTGGTTTTAATCCAAGTAGAAATGGTTCTATTTGAAATATTTTAGCATTTAAATATTCTATTGTTGATGTTGTATCTTCTATTACTGGTTCTGAAAAATCTAAAGCTGTATCTAAAAAATAAATTGTATTATTAGATAATAATTTTTTTTCGTGTAATCTTTTAAAGTATATGTAGAAGTTTATAAATGATTTTGAGATAGATTCTGTTTCTTTTAGATTATCTGGTAAATTTTTATAATACTCTATGATACTAGACATATTAATACCTTTTATTTTCGCCGATTAATTCTATATCTTCTGTTAGTTGTCTTACTCTTTCGATGATACGACGCGCTTTTATTTTTTCGTCTTTATTTGTATTTATTAATAGATGTTCTTCTAATTCTTCCATATTTAAATTAGATGTAAAGAATGTTGTTTTATAGTTATTCATTCTATGTTGTAGGATTGTTCCAAGAATTTCATCTCTACTCCATTCAGTTACTTTTTCAGCACCTATATCGTCTATTAATAATAGGTCTACGTTTTCTAGATAATCTATTCTATCTCCAAATAGGTCAAAATCACTTTTTAAATCTCTTAATAATTCTGGTAAGTATACAATTTCAGTAGTTATTCTTTTTTTAGATAATTCGTTAAATGCTGCAGCTATTAGATATGTTTTTCCACAACCGAATGTACCATGAAGATATAATCCTTTGTGTGCAGTTGTTCTATCGTATGTTTTACAAAAATTAATTAGCCATTTTACTACAGGTAATCTTTTTTTGTCTGTTGCATCTATATCTTTCATACTTGCCATTGCTAATTCTTTATCTTTTGTCATACGATTTGCTTCTTTTTCTTTTCGTTCTTTTTCGTATTTACAAGGCATGTATGAAAATATGATTTGTGTTCCTTTTTTCTCTGGATATAGAACATGACCATCAAATCTATTCTGACAATCAATCAATCCAGGACAGTTACTACAATGATTTAGTTCTTCAACAGTTTCTTCTAAGCTTGATGTATATTTCATAGCAATGTCTTCTGTTACTTCGATTGTTTTTATTAGACGACGAAATTGATCATTAGCACATGCTTCTTTAAAACTGTTTTCTAATTCTTTTTGATTAACTCTATTTGATATTTCCATTTTATCACCTGAATTCATTTAATTCTTTTTCTAGTTCTGCTAGTTCTTCTGCTGATGTTTCTTCTTTTTCTATTACTTGATTGAACCATTCTGGTACTTCTTCTTTTTGAGATGTTTTCTTAATTGTTTTAGAATCTGATTTTTTGTTGTATTTAGTATTTTCTTTCTTAGCTAGATTCATTGCTTCTTCTGCTGTTTCTACTTTACAACGTTTCCATTGACTAGCTATTTTTTCAACAAATGCTTGTGTTAGTTTATTGTTATTTACTATAAGTACATAATCTATTAATACGTTAACTACTGCTGGTTTTAATTCCATATCTATTAATAGTGTTTCTAATAACTTTAATTCACTTGCTATAGGTTCTACTCCACCATTTTTCATTTTTAGATAATCATATGGTGTTTTGTTTTCAAACATATAGATAAGTTGTGCTTTTTTTGAATTATCTCCAGCTGGTGTTTTTAGATATTCTGGTTGTGTTCTATATACTAGTGTTGGAAGTTTTCCACTATTATTATATTGATAATATTTACGAGCTTGTAGTCTTAGTTGTTCTTTATCTATTGTACCTTTATCTGTTAGTATAAGACGAATTAATTCAACCATTTTTAGTGTATCAAGATCATATATAAATGATAATTGTTCAATTAATTCTTTTGTTTTTTTAGTAAATGTAGATTCTTTAATAATATCTTTTGGAAAACTTGATATTAATAAATCAAAATCTATATTTGATTTTAATTTGATACCAAGTGTTGTTTTTTCTTTAGCATCAATTGCTTCTATTGTAGATGAAGATCTAAATGTTACATTTATTTCTTTCGATATATCTTGGTAGTCTTTTACATCTACTTTAGGTAGTTCATATTCAGTTTTTAAATATTCATATTCTTTTTTACCTACATTATTATATAAAGTTACATTAAATATTGGAGATTGAAAAAATTCTTTTGGGGATAATGGAGAATATAATGCATATACATAAGAATTTACTTCTCCTTCTTTATAATAAGTTTTTAACAACCCTACTGCTTCTAATGATTCTCTAGCTTTCTTTATTGTATCAAGACTACTACTCATTGTTACCATTAAATGGTAGTGTGTATAATCTTCACTTATGTAGTCTAATATATGTAAGTCTCTTAATAAGGTGAAATATAAACTTATTGCTATAGGACCTATTATTGGTTGATATAAAGATATAATATTTTTTCTATCATCTTCAGTTATTACTGATTTATTTACTACTGTATAAGTGTCTGCTGGTAGCAATGATATCAAGTTCATAAGTCCACCTTCTTTCAATTAGTATTATAAACTAAGTGACTATTTTTTCCAAGAAAAAAAGCATGAGTGTCATGCTTTTAGGACGGTATATTAGATATATCATTTTGTTCAGGCTCTATATTTATTATTTCTGTTTCTTGAGTATCAGAAGGTGTAATTTGAGTAGAACTATTTTCTACTATTTCATCATCTGTTGGCTCAATAGGATCTAAGTCCTCTTCTTCGTTTTCTTCTTCGTTAGAATTTTCATTGTCTATTTCTTGATCAAGTTCTTCTGATGGTTCAGTTTCTTCTTCTGGAGAAGTATTTTCTGTATCACCATTTTCTTCTTCAACTACATCATCTTCCAATTCACCTTGATTAGTATCAGATTCTTCATTATTGATTGATATAGATAATTGTAATTCATATGTAACTCCATCTATTTCTAAAGCGATATATTCACTTGTTAGATCAATAGTATTTAAATTTAGCCATATTAAAATACTATTTGGAGTTAGTTCTTCATGCCAATCTTTTTGTTCTTCATTAATATAAATACCTAAAGTATTTGTTGTTATGACTTTATTTGTCATGTCTTCATTAGTTGTTATAACTAATGGTAAATAGTTATTAGTATCTACATAGTTAGTGATTGTTAATTTATTAACATCTTCCACTTTTTCTAATAATGAATTTGTTATAAGAGTATTTAATTTATCATAATCCTCTTGTGTTATTGATGATGTTTCATCAATAGTTTCATTTAACTTTAAGATACTTATTGTATCTAAAGATAGTTTATTACTTACTATAAGTAGTAATTCTTTTGTACTAGATCCATAACTATATATGTATTTATATAATCCTGTTGTTACTGTTAAATAACCACTAGATATATCAATACTATTCCATGTATCTTGTTCATATTTCATTATTACGATACTAGCTTCTTTTTCTTCTCCATTTGTTAGTAGGACATTTTTTTCGATAGTAATTACATCACCACTAAATGCATTTGTTACCATAGTATTTTTAAATGTCCAATTCAATATAATTGGTTGTGGTATTGGTTTTGGAGTTGATTGGTCTTCTTCTTCTACTTCACCTGGTGATGAGGGAATATTAACGATTGGATAATATGTTGTATCATCAGTATCAGATTCTTCTTGTATTAAGATTTCTTCTGTATCGTTAGTACTTTCATCAATGATATTATCTTTTTGTCCACTTGTTTCTGTCATAGGAGTTTCATTATTATTTAGTTCTTTTTTAGAACCAAAAGAGTTAATAATTAAGACTCCTATAGCTACTAGAAGGATTATACCAAGAATACTAAACATTACTTTTTCTTCTTTGGTAAGTCCTTGTTGATTTGTTTCCATGCTTAATTATCTCCTTATTAACGAGAAATAATTTTTCACTTTGACTTCCAAACTATTCTAGCGTTTTTAACAAGTATTACTTTGACTAATACCTTCACTTATTTGTGAATACTATTTATTATAGTTTTTATTTTTTAGTTTATCAAGGTATCTTATTATTTTTTGACATAAAAAAAGGATGCTTAGCATCCTCCTTCTATTGTACATTTTTTGTTTAGTTGTGAAGAAATAACTTTTGTATATGCATCTAATAATGCTTTTTCTTGGTCTTTAGTTAAGTTACCATTTTGGTTTTCAACTGTACCTTGATGGAATCCCATTACTTGACCTTCTACTACTGATACAACTGTTAAATCATTTAATCTTTTTTGACCTGTATTAACTTCTTTACCTTTATCTGTAGATAATACATAATCATCTAAATGATTTGCTAATGCTGTACGAACTGATGCGTATTCAGTAGTTGCTTCTCTTTGTACTTTTGCTTTATTTTTAGAATTTAAAGTATAAAGGTCTCTTAAATCATTTTCTTCTTTGTTATCTTTTCTTAAATCTACATAGTAGATAGTTTCTAAATCAGATGAAGACATTGCATCTAATAATACTGGAACTGCTGTACGACAAGTTTCACATGCAGCATATCCAAAGTAGATTACTCCTGAACCTGATTCTAATAGTTCAGATGCTTTTTTCATATCTATATATACGATATTGTTATCTTTCATAATTTCTACTTTAGTAGTTGCTGTTCCATTTAAACTTTCATATGCTTTTTTGAAGTTTGTTTCATCTTCTGTTGCTACGTAGTTAGCATCTCCATTTTTACCAGATAATGCTTGAATTGCAATGATTCCTACGATAAAAATTAATGCGATTACTACTGCTGCAATTATTGTGCTTTTGTAGTTATTTTCTTCTTGTACAACTTTTGTTGTTTTTGGTGCAGTTACTTTTTTAGTTTCTGCTTTTTTAGCTGCTGGTTTTGTTACCTTTTTTGCAGTTGTTTTTTTAGCTGCTGGTTTTGTTACTTTTTTAGCAGCTGGTTTCTTTGTTGTTTTTTTTGTTTTAGCTTCTGTTGCCATATTTACCCTTCCTCACTTCTCTATATGGTAGTTTCTTTATTTTACCTATATTCATTATAACAACTTTGTCAAAATATGTAAAACATTTATTTTTCAATAAAAAACTAGTAATTATTTATTTACTAGTTCATTACATGTCACATTTTTAGTTTTCATATTTGATGGTCCGATAAATATATCTTTGCTGACTGTTGGATTACATACTAATATACTATAATCTTCAAATCTATATATTTTTGAATTATCATCATTTTCTTCTATTTTTAAATAATCATTATATAATGAATTTAATTGTAATTTGTTTGATGATAATGCTGAAGATAATTCATATTGACCATCAGGGAATGTTACTAATACTTCTTGTAAACAGTACTTATATAAATTGTATTCATCATGATTATATAATCCAATTGGTTCTTCACTACATTTTTTTTCTTTAGTAACTGTTAATGTATATTCATCAAGATTTATTGTACTTACTAATTTTGTATCTGATAAATATATAGTATGATTTCCTTGATTACTCTCCATATTTTTCACTATACCTACAATAGTTATCTCATCATAAATGTCATAGTTATCTATGTTAATACCTTCTTGGAAGAATACTTTTAAAGTAATATTGCTGGCAAATTCAACATATCCATTGACTTGAACATCTGTTGTTGTATATGGTTTCATTTCTATAGAATTTATACCACTTTTTTTACTAATCTTTCCTTTTAATTTAACGTAGTTATTTTTATATTCAGAATGATTTTGAACTACTAAATTTAAGAATGTATTTATATCCATTGTTTCTATATCATTTGCATCACACATATATCCTTTTTTATAGAATGGATCTGCTATTATATTGTTATAATCATTTTCGTTGCATTGCCATACTCTCATTCCTAAAGAATTATATACTACTATGTTATCTTTTTTAGTAATACTATAAGTAAATACTGGTATTTTATTAAATGTATATACAATTACTCCATCTATTACTAGGGATGTAGCAAATAAAATTATAGATATAACTATTACTTTAGATTGTGTATAATTAGTTGATTTTTTTATATTAATTGCAAATACTATTATAG
>JAZOOK010000085.1:0-4136 GCA_045654965.1 Candidatus Coprovivens sp.
TAATTTATATGTTTTATTTAAACTCTCTTTATAACGATATATTCCGTTATAATTAATAACATCAGATTGAGTATCCTTATCTTTATCATTATTTCCACCAGTTATAAAAGAAATAGGATTAAATTCAAATCTTATCATTAATACAGTTGTAATTAAAAAAATCACAATAAGTATAATCAAAATATTAATTTTTATTTTTTTATTACCCATAAGATACTCTCCTATACTATAAGAATTATATCATATTAATTATTTTTTTTAACAAAAAAAGAGTGATTTTTCACTCTTTATTTATTTGTTCTATTATTTTGATAAACTAATGCAAAAGTATCAGCTGTATTAGTATCTAAAGATATATCAGGCATTTCAATAACATCTTGATAAGTACTTAACATTCTAGTAACATTCTTTTGCTTGTTAAAAGCTTCTCTAATACTTCTTAAAGCACCATTTGCTTCTCTATTAAGTCTTTCCAATTCAACACTATAGAAATGTAATAAAAAGTCTCTAAATGCTTTAATAAACATTTTTTCATCAAAATCTGGTTCATCCAGTTTTTGAAAATATTCAAAAGCTTTACTAGCAATATATTCAGGAGTAATATGTTCTACTTTACTTTTATCAACTACTTTAACTCCCGTAGCTAAAGTTTTAACAGGTATATCTTCTTTATACATACTAATTAAACTTAACATACCAGCTTCAAATAATACTTTATTATTCTTTAATAAATTAGTCATTACTTCTCTTAAATAAGCACCATATTCTTCTCTACTACTAATATATTCTCCATATAAAGTATCTATATATAATTTAGAATTACTATTATGTTCTTTTAATCCTTCTCTTAATTGAGATAATTTTCTTTTCTTAAGTCTTCTAACTATAACACTAGAACGATTTATTTTATCTATTTCTTCAGTAAATACTGCTCTATCCATACCATCTTTTATAAAAGCATCAAAATATCTTTTATAATCAATTTTAACTCTATTATAAGCAGTACTAACTCTTATATTAGGATATCCTCTTAAACCTGTATCTATCTTTTCTATAACTCCATTGATAGCGCTAGTAGTACCCTTACATCTACTATGTTCTTCATATAAATTTGCAACAGTACTAGTAAGTTCACCTAATGCATCAATAGCAACCCCTATACTTCTTAAATCTTCTCTCTTTTTAAAGATAATATATTTTTTATATAAAGAAATTTCTACTTCACTCATAAACATTGTAACTAAAAATAAATTTATATCTTCTTCTGAAGTAGTATTATCCATACCATTATCTTTTAATATTTGTTTTAAATCTTCTCTTGATCTGATTAATTCTATTTTTTTTAAGATATTATTTACATCTCGCAGCATTAATTCATCAACCATAGTATTACACCTTTCTTAAAAATAATTCCTCATCATCAGTACCAAAACTAAATCCATTCCCTATAAATTCTTTTAAGTCAGTATAAATTCTTTCTAATTCATCCATTGTAAATCCTACTATTAATAATTCATCTCTCTTAGCAGGATATTGATCTCTTATTTGTTTTTGTAACAGAGCTTGATTCATACCTACCCTTATATTACCACACATTAAGGTAGTATTTGAATATATTTGTACATTAAATCCGTTAATTTTATTGATTAAATCAGCAATTTTATCTTTATAATAAAATACTACATCATCTCTAATATCATCGACAAAAGTATTAACATCAACATAGTTTATATCAACACCATATTTTTTACTCATAAATGTATCAAATGCTTTGTTTAAATTAACTGTATTACTATTCTCACCATACATTTCTTCTACATAACTTTTCATACCATTAATACTTAATAAGTTAACAAATATATCAAATAATAATTGTCTATTATTTTTTTCTTCTTCTTTTTTAAATAGTCTTTTTTTAGGTTTTTCTTGTGTTTCCAATAAACTACTTAAATCAAATTGAGATATACCAATTAATACATTAAATAAACAAGTATTAGTATTCTCTAATTCTTTATTTAATAAAGTAACATTATCACAAGCAGTAGATACAGTAGCGCTTGTACTACTAATATTTTTCATAGTAGTAACATGTTCTTGATATACAGTACCAACTTCATATTCTTGTTTAATTTGCATTTTTAAGAACCATTCATAGTATTTTTTATCTACATCATAAAATTGTGAAACTACTTTATCAAACTGTTCATCAGAAACTTTATCTAAATTAGATATAAAATTAAGTGTTTTAAGTAACTTACCTCTTTGTTCATCTAATTCTAAATATCTTCTAGTTTGTTTTTCTTTTTCACCATACATTTGAACTAAATTATTCATCTTATTTTCAATTACTTCTAACTTTTTATTATAGTAATCATGCATAGTAGCCATAACACTTAATCTAGCATTATCTTTATCTAAATTACCTAAATAACCATATATTCTAACTGATTCTAATATAGCACTTAGTTTATCTCTTTTATCTAAATAATCTCTTTTTAAAAAAGTAGCAAGTATCTGACCATTTCTATCAACATCAGCATATGTTCTAACAAATTCTACATCTCTACTAGATAATGTATATTTACTATCTTCATTCTCATAGTATCTATCCATTCTTTGAGATAATAACTCTTCTCCCTTTTCAGGTGTTAAAATACCACTATTAACATCTCTTCTAATATTTTCTAAACAACTATTAAATCTTAATTGAATCTTCATCAATTTGTTTTGTAAGTCATTTAAATAATGAGTATATTCTATAAAATAATTACTTGCCATATGAATCCCCCTCTTTTTTAACAGGGCTTATTCTATCACAAAGTACCATTTTACGCAAATTAAAAGGCCTTATCGGCCTTCTAATATCTTATCCCCTTCTTCTAACATTTTTACTATATCTAAACCATAACCTTTACTAACATCATCTACTAATACCCTAGTAACAGCTCCAATTATCTTATCATCTTGAATTATTGGAGAACCACTCATACCTTGAACAATCCCCCCACTCATTTTTATCAAATCTTTATCTACTATTTCAAAATAATAATTTTTATCACTATCATATTTATTAACTTTTAATATATTTATTTCATATTTATCTATTTCATTATCAATATTAGTAGTATATATATAAGCTCTACCCGTATGAACATTATCTATATTCCCAACTTCCAATAATTTATTATCTTTAACTCCCTTAACCTTACCAAAAACACCATATCTAGTATTTTCTTCTATCGAACCAAAAACTTCACTCTTATTTATATTAGCATTTTTACTACCAGGACTACCATCTTTACTTCTCGTAAAATTAACTACATCTGCACTATATGTAAATCCATCTCTTACTTCAATTTTCTTATTTGTTCTAGACATATTAAGACTATGTCCTAATATTCCGTATATTTTTGTATTAGGATCTATATAAGTAAGTGTCCCAACACCTAAAACACTACTTTTTACATATAATCCAGTTTTATAAGTACCATCTGAATATCTTAAATCTAACTCTTCTTCATAAGACTTATTATCTCTATCATATGTTATATTAACTTTATCATTTACCATATATTTATCTATTAAACTAACTAAATCTTTAGGATTTCTAACCTCTACATCATTTATCTCTAATATAGTATCTCCTATTTTTAAATCATCATTTATATATTCTCCATTAACCTTATAAAATCCAACTACTACAACCCCTTTACTATTAACTTCTACACCTAACGTATCTCCTCCAACAATTAAATAATTACTATAAGCAAAAACAATTGAAGGAAATAATAAAATAAACAATAATATCTTTTTCACATTATCACCTACTATTATTATTTCCATTATATAAATAAGTACCATACCAATTTATTCCAATAAAAAAACTAGATTTCTCTAGTTTTCTTTTACTTCTAATCTATAAATACTATTATCTACAATTAAATAATCATTACATAACGTTATATTAGATCCATAAACACTAGTTAATTCATTATTCTCTAAGTCATATAAAGTTAATGTCATAGTATCATCTGTTTTCTTAACATAACCCTTATATTCAACTTTTTTCAAAAATAACTCACCTAATTTAAAATCAATCTTATTACCACTCATATCATAATAAACTTGTTTTAAAT
>JAZOOK010000086.1:0-1635 GCA_045654965.1 Candidatus Coprovivens sp.
CTTTTATTATATGTATATTTTGTTTTAGGTATATAGCCAGAATAATTATTTATTTCTTCATTAGTTATTTTAGTATTTTTATGTTCTTCAAATAATTCTCTTATTCTAGTTTCTATATCTCTTACATTAAATCCATTACCAGTTATTACTGCTTCATATAGAATATTATTAAATACTTCTTTTTGAGGATTAGATATTTTCTTATTAGTTTTTTGTGTATTATAGAAGAATCCTCTTACTGTATATTTATCTAATATTTTTTTACTGAATATATCATTTTTAGTATATGCAATGAACCAAGAGAAAGGTATATCTGCTTCTAGTTCTCTTGCGTATTGAGTATTTCTTATTTTAAAACATTTATTTTCTTCATCTATATCAAATGAACCATGCATTATGGAATCTCTTATATTATCTAATATCCATAAATTATTTAATTCACTAGCACTATATATAGTTGGCATTTCTGTATTGAAAGATGAATCAAATACAGCATCTATATCTGTAGTAGATACCATTTTAGTAAGTCGTCCTAATTTATCAGTATTTTTAATATCTTTTTTAATTATAGATTCTTTTGATAATGTTAGATAGGCTAGACATAGTACTAATTCAAAGTTTTCATCATATTTAAAGAATCCAGTAGGATTAGTATATTCTAGAGTTTTTATTTTAGTAAACATAGTTTGGTATATAGTTTGACTAAATGATTCTTTTGACATAGTAACACCCCTTAATTGCATTGTATTATAACATATAAATTAAATATGGTATAATTTTGATATAGATAATAGATAGATGTGATATTTATGATGGTGAATGTTAGGTTATGTGGTGATATTAAATTAGCTGTAGATGTTAATGTTAATGATGATCAAGTTGAAGCTTATAATGAATATAATACTATTGAAGAATTATTAGATTTTCAATCTGAATTAAAAGTATTAGCTGAAATTATTGAAAAGAGAGATTATACATTAGGTACTGATTATAGATTTAAACAAATAATGGATGTTTTATCTATGATGTTACTTTGTGCTTATAAGGAATCATTAATTGAGACTAAAAAAGAAGGCAAGCGAAAGATTAGTGAACCATTATTTGAAGAAAGTGATATGCCTGATTTCTTTCAAGTTGGATTTGATCCTGGGTTTAAACCGGGTGCAGTTTTTAATGAATTTGATTTAGAACCTACTACTGAATCTTTTTCAAGGTTATTAACGGAACTTAGAAATACAGTTGCTCATGGAACTTGTTCTTATAATTTTTTAACTGGTTTAATAAGTTTAGATTCAAATGGGTTAAAAGGTAAGTTACCATTAAAACAATTATTAGCTTTAATGAATATGCATTTTAATGATAAGAGTAAAAGAGTAATGGATGAAACTTTTTCTATACCTATTCTTATAGGTAGTATACCTAGTTTAGGTTTTAATGGTACTGATGATTTTCATTTAAAAAGTGATAGAGAAGTAAGAAGATATTTAGATAATTTATATGTTATTGATGTACATGTAAAAAATATAGATGATAAAGAAGCAGATATTACTTATGGAGAAATATATGATCTTTTAAGTAATTTACGTTTGATTTGTTCTACACAAGTATCTAATCCTACTAGAGTAGGTAATTTAA
>JAZOOK010000087.1:0-5456 GCA_045654965.1 Candidatus Coprovivens sp.
CAGCAATTGTCTCTATAATCTTGCCTGTAAATGAAATAAGATAATTTCTTTTGATATCTACGATATGTTTTTCTAAGTCTGTTAATAAAGATTCTTCAATTTTTAGAACTAAATCATCTATATCTTTGTAGTATTTATAAAATGTGGTTCTATTGATTTTAGCCTCTTTACATAATTCTAAGACTGTAATATCTTTGATTCTTTTTTTCTCAACTAGTACTAAAAGAGTATTTGTTAGTTTTCTTTTAGTATTTTGAATTCTTATATCCATAAAATCACCTTCTACCTAAGTTAATTATAATATTTTTTTAGTGTCAAATCAACACTATGTTTATTAAAAAATAATTTGTACTATCTATAGATATGGTATAATTTAATTAAGATATGGAGGAATAGAAATGGCTAATAGAATTATTTTGAATGAAACTTCTTATTTTGGATGGGGCTCTAGAGAAGTTTTAGTTGATGAAATCAAAAGAAGAAAATTTAAAAAGGCATTACTTGTTACTGATGAAACATTATTAAAAGTAGGAGTTGCTGGAAAGGTTATTTCATTATTAGATGATAATGGTGTTGATTATGAATTATTTAGTGAAGTAAAACCTAATCCAACTATAGGAAATGTTAAAAGAGGGTTAAAGATAGCTAATAAATATCATTGTGATTATGTTATTGCTGTAGGTGGAGGATCTGTTATAGATTGTGCTAAAGCAATTGCTATTATAGTTAAGAATCCTGAATTTAATGATGTTAAATCATTAGTAGGTGTTGCTGATACTAAGGAAAGATGTTTACCTATTATTGCATTACCTACAACTGCAGGAACTGCTGCGGAAGTTACAATTAATTATGTTATTACTGATGAGGAAGCTGTCGTTAAGTTAGTTTGTGTGGACCCTAATGATATACCTGTGTTATCTATTGTTGATACAGAATTAATGGCTGGTATGCCAGCTGCTACAGCTGCTGCTACTGGTTTAGATGCATTAACTCATGCTATGGAAGGTTATATAACTAAAGCTTCATGGGAAATGACAGATATGTTCCATTTAAAATCTATGGAATTAATTTATAAAAATTTAGAAAAAGCTGTTAATAAAGACAAAGAAGCTATGGAAAAAATGGCTTTAGCCCAATATGTTGCTGGTATGGGATTTAGTAATGTTGGTTTAGGTATTGTTCACTCAATGGCTCATCAATTAGGGGCTGTATATGATACACCACATGGAGTAGCTAATGCATTATTATTACCTTATATTCTAGAATATAATGGAGAAGTATGTTCTGATAGATATAGAGATATGGGTAGAGCATTTGGACTTGCTATGGATGGTTTAAATGATAAAGAAGCGGTATTAAAGGTTGTTAATGCAGTTAGAGAATTGGCAATAAGACTTAATATACCTCAACATATAAGTGAAATAGGTGGAAAAGAAGAAGATATTCCTATGTTAGCTCAAAAGGCTTTAGAAGATCCTTGTACTGGTGGTAACCCAAGAGAAACTTCTTTAAAAGACTTTGAAGACTTATATAAGAAAGCGTTTTAAAAAGATGTAGAAATACATCTTTTTTCTTATAATTTATTAAAATTAGCACTACTCCATTGACAGTGCTAATTTGTAAGTGGTATGCTTAACTTGTATTAAATAAAAGAAAGAAAGATGATATAAATGAAGAAAAAAGAATTTAAAACAGAATCTAAAAAGATATTAGATTTAATGATTAATTCTGTTTATACAAATAGAGATATTTTTTTAAGAGAATTAATTAGTAATGCAAGTGACGCTATAGATAAACTTTATTATAAGTCATTAACTGATGATAAAGTAAAATTAGATAAAGATGAATTTTGTATTAAGTTAGATTTAGATAAAGAAGAAAGAGTTATTACTATTACAGATAATGGTATTGGTATGACAGAGGAAGAGTTAGATGAAAACTTAGGTATTATAGCTAAGAGTGGTTCTTCTTTATTTAAAGAAATGCATGAAAAACAAGAAGATATTAATATAATAGGTCAATTTGGTGTAGGGTTTTATTCTGCATTTATGGTGGCTAAAGAGATTAGAGTATTAAGTAAAGCTTATGGATCAGATGACGCTTACTTATGGGTAAGTGATGGTGCTGATGGATATGAAATTACTAAGGCAGAAAAGGAAGATTGTGGTACTGTTATTACTTTAGTATTAAAGGATAATACTGATAATGAAAGCTATGATGAATATTTAGAAGAGAGAAGAATAACTGGTATAGTTAAGAAGTATTCTGATTATGTTAAGTATCCTATTGTAATGAGAGAAGAAACTAAGAATGAAGATGATAATAAGGTTAGTGAAGATAAGACTTTAAATAGTATGATTCCTATTTGGAAGAGAAGAGAATCTGAAGTAACTGAAGAAGAATATAATTCATTCTATGCAGATAAGTTCTATGATTTTGATGCACCTGTAAAGACTATACATAGTAGTGTAGAAGGTCAAATATCTTATAGTTCATTATTATTTGTTCCTTCTCATGCACCATATGATTACTATACAAAGGATTATGAAAAAGGATTACAACTATATTCTAATGGTGTTCTAATTATGGATAAGTGTGCTGATTTATTACCTGATTACTTTAGTTTTATTAAAGGATTAGTAGATAGTGAAGATATATCACTTAACTTATCTAGAGAATTATTACAACAAGATAGACAATTAAGATTAATTGCTAAGAGTTTAGAAAAGAAGATTAAATCTTCTTTAGAAGAAATGCTTGAAGAAGATAGAGAAGGATATGAAAAGTTCTTTGAAGCATTTGGTATGCAATTAAAATATGGTATTTATAGTTCTTATGGTAATAATGATACATTAAAAGACTTATTGATGTTCTATAGTAGTAAAGAGAAGAAACGTGTTACTTTAAAAGAATATGTTGAAAATATGAAAGAAGATCAAGAGAAGATTTACTATGCTAGTGGTGAGAGTTTAGATAAGATAGATTTATTACCTAATGTAGAAAGATTTAAAGATAAAGAATATGAAGTATTATATTTAGTAGATTATGTAGATGAATTTACTATTCAAGCATTAAATGAATACGAAGGTAAAAAGTTTGCTAACGTAGCTTCAGAAGATGTATCTTTAGATAGTCCTGAAGAAAAGGAAGAACTAGATAAGAAGAATGAAGAAGCTAAGGGTATGTTTGATATTATGAAAGAAGCTTTAACTGATGTTAAGAATATTAAGTTTACTAATAAGTTAAAGAATCATCCAGTATGTTTAAGTACGGAAGGTGCTATATCTTTAGAAATGGAAAAGATTATGAAATCAATGCCTGTTGGTGGAGAAGATGTTAAAGCTGATATAGTACTAGAAATAAATGAAAAACATCCAATAGCAGATAAATTAAAGGATTTATATATTAGTGATAAAGATGCATTAGTAGATTATACTAAGATACTTTATAATCAAGCTAGATTAATAGAAGGTTTAAGTATTGAGAATCCTACTGAGTTAACTAATTTAATTTGTGATATGATGAGTAAATAAGATAATAGGTGACTATTATCTTTTTCTTTACATTGGTATTTCGTGAATTTGGTATAGATAGTGCTTGTTTATGGTATGATAAATATGATAGTAGGTGATTATATGGTTAAGTATATAGGAGCTAATCATATACATGGAACTTGGTTAGGAGGAATCGATTCTTCTTTTGGTGGAGTATTTCAAGATGAACAAGTTCTTATAGGTAGTGGATTAGATTATACGCCTTGTATAATTGGAGATATATCTGATATTTATGTTATGTTTGGTAAAAATGTTGCTGAGCGACAACCACATACATTTGAAGATTATGCTATATGTATGATGAAAACTATTCAAGAGTATTTTGGTGATTATAGTAATATTGATGAAAGAATGAATAATTATCCTGATACTGATTATATAGAAGATGGAATTCCTATAGGTAAAGTGTCTAATTTAAAAGGGATGAATGCTGCTATGTGTGTTGAAAGAGCTATGGTTGCACAAAATTTACTACGTTTATTGGGTATAAACTCATTTTATAAATGTTCAGGTATTTTAAAGAATGATAAAAAGGAAGTTCATTCTTATAACTTAGTAGAGTTTGAAGGTAAGTATTATATATTTGATGCAACTATGCCTACGTTAAAAGATGAAGAAATAAGTCCACTAGTAGCTGAAATACCGGAAGAAGTTTTCCTTGAGGCGGTTAAATCTCGTACTAGAGAAGGTATGTCTGTAGAAGTATCCCATTATAATCCACTAAAAAGTGAAGATATAAATGTAGTTTATGATGCTGGTAGAAATATAAAATATGATGTTACTAAGAAACAAATTGTTATAAAAAAATAAATAAAACCACTTTTATGTGGTTTTTTTCTTGGTATAATAGAGAAAACTTGGAGGTGTAGTATGGAAGCTAAGAAAATAGATAAAGATTTAGAATGGTTAAGACAAGTAAGTCAGAAAGTAGATTTAAGTACAGATGATATAAGTGAAGATTTAAACATATTAGAGGAATATTGTTTAGGACACGGAGTTTTTGCTATGGCGGCTGTACAACTAGGTATACTCAAAAGACTTGTGTATATAAAGAATACTGATTTAGATAAGATAGAAGATGAAGAATGGAATGAAGCTACTGTATTAGTGAATCCTGTTATAAAGAAACGTGAAGGATTAACTCAATATTGGGAAGCTTGTGCTAGTTGTTTAGATAATATGGGATTAGTATTAAGACCTTATAGAATAGAAATAGAATATTTAGATATAAAAGGTAATAAGCAAGAAATGACTTTTGAAGGGTTCCCTGCTACAGTATTTTCACATGAATATGATCATTTAGATGGAATACTTCATATGGATAAAGCTTTAGAAGTAATTGTGATGGAAAAAGAAGAACGTAAAGAATTTAGAAAGGAACATCCTTATGAGGTATTTAGTATGGATGGCGATTTCTTAGAATTGGAGAAAGGACATGGCAAAAGATTTAAAAACTAATGCTATGCGTATTTTAGAACAACATGGTATTAGTTATAAAGAACATATATTAGATTTGAAAGATGCGGTAGATGGTGTTACTTGTGCTAATATGTTGGGTGTTAATCTAGAAAGTACTTTTAAGACTTTGGTTACAGTTGGTAAAAGTGGAAATTACTATGTGTTTGTTATACCAGTAGCAAAAACTTTAAGTATGAAGAAAGCTGCTTCATCTGTTGGTGAAAAGAATGTAGAAATGATACCTATGAAGGATTTGCTTAAAGTAGCTGGATATGTACATGGTGGATGTAGTCCAATTGGTATGAAGAAGGTTTTTACTACTGTAGTAGATGAGACTGCTATACTTTTTGATAACATAATATTTAGTGGTGGTAAGATAGGATACTTTATCGAAGTAAATCCTATGGAAATAGATAAGGTAATACCAGTAAGTTTTGTTGATAT
>JAZOOK010000088.1:0-1889 GCA_045654965.1 Candidatus Coprovivens sp.
CTTTACGAGCAGCTTCTTTTTGATCATAACTATCTATATCAAACATTTCACCTTCAACCATAATTTTTTCATTACGTAAAAACATTGGTTTAGGATTATAACTTTCATAATTATCAAGAATCATTCTAACGTGTCTTTGTGCACCATTCTTTTCAAGCCATCTATAAGCTTCTAAGAATTCTTGTAAATCTTCAAATGATTTACATAACTTAATTCTTTCTAACTTTCCATAATCTTCATCAACATAGGTATAACAAACACCTAACGTTTCACCCGTTTGATATATATAAGGGTGTGACGTAATAGAACTATAACCGTACTTATTCATTAATTCTAAAGCACTATCAATACTTAACATAAACACACTCCCTTATTATCATTTTTATTATACCACACAAAATATAATTTATTGATAAAAACATTATCAATGTTGTATAATGTAATCATAGAAAAGAGGTCTAATATGGAAATCAAAATAAAATCATATTCATCACAGTCTTCACTATTAAGCTCCATTTTATTTTTTATACTAGGAGCTATACTATTTACAAGTGCAGACAAACTATTAAACATAGTATCAATCATTATAGGTACTTTATTTGCAACTGGAGCAACAATATCATTAATAATATATTTTATTCAATGTCGTAAACCAAACGGTATTCCTAAAAATGGTAATTTAATATTTGGTATAGTGGCATTTATTTTAGCAATAATATTTATATTCTTTTCAAACATAGTTGAACAAGCTATTCGTTTCGTTGTAGGTGGTTGGATACTACTAACTGGAATATTACGCTTAGTAAACGTCCTATCAATGCCAACTAAAGACAAAAAATTTATTCAATTACTTATAGTTGCAGGATTACTAATATTTATAGGAATATATACAATAGTAGTTGAATTATTCGGATTAGACTTAATAGGTATTGTAATGATGTTATATGCAGGTGTAGAAATAATTGGTTACATTTTATATAGTAAAGATAAACCTAAAAAAGAAGAAACTGAAGGAACAACTACATTACTTGTACCAGAAAATACATCAGAAGAAAAAATAGACAAAGATAAAGTTAAAGTAAAAGATGTAAAAGAAAAAAAGAGATTATTAAAAAAACCTAAAAAAGAGAAAAAAGAAAAATAGTAGTCAACAACTACTATTTTTTTATCCATTCATAATTAACAACTAAATTATCTAAAGAAAAACCAGAACTATTTACAGCATTAGTAATATCAACTTGAGCTTGTTCAATAACACCTAAATAAGACTTAATATCTAATTCTGTTCCTTCTTTTTCTGATACACACTTTGTTACCTTACTTAATACATTATCCTCAACATCACATATAAAGTTTTGATTTCTATAACCAACAAAAGAATTTGAAGAAGTCCTAAAAGATATTGCATCTTCTTTTTCTAATCTATGAATAATTAACAATGCATAACTATCACTTTTTACACTATATTCAAAACCATCATCATATCTATAAAAAGTCGTCTTTACATTATCAGTTGTAGAAATACATTTACCACCTGTATTTTCCAATACTTCACAAGTAAATCCTCTAGCTAAATAATAATTTTTTAATTGTTCATATTCTCCAAGAACTATATTTCCGCCGTTATCTTTAAATATTATAGAAATTATAAAAATTATAGCTGCAATACATCCAAATATAATAACTATATTTCTCATTAATGCTATTCTTCTAGCTCTACCATATAAATTAATTTTACCATTCACAATAATCACCTATTCTACAAATATAATACCACAAAAAAAGAGTAATAAAATACTCTTTTTATATTTTTATATCTTCGTTAACAAACGCTTCATCCATCAATAATTCGTGGATTTCTTCTTCTTCATTACCCAAATAAACTTGTT
>JAZOOK010000089.1:0-24484 GCA_045654965.1 Candidatus Coprovivens sp.
AACAGGGCAAGACCGCAGATCAGCGAAAGTACGTCAAAAATATCCATAGACGTAAAATCCTTTCTCAGGGGTTATTTTTTCTCATCACTCGCATATCCCCTCAATATACTGATATATCAAAAAAACAATTTACTATCTTAAACAAATACTATAATATAGATTCTTCATATCCAAACGAAGATGAATTAGTAACAATAGATTCTAAATATCATATAAATAAATCAGAAACAAAAATCAAAAAAATAACTTATGATGCTTTCTTAAAAATGTATGAAGCAGCTCCTCAAGATAGTAAATTCTACATATCTTCAGCTTATCGTAGTTATAATACACAAGAAGCATTATATAATTATGAATTATCTAAAAATCCAAATGCTGATAACACTACAGCAAAAGCTGGTCATTCAGAACATCAAACAGGATATTCAATAGATATTGATACACCAAATACATGGTTAACAGAAAATGCACATAAATATGGTTTTATATTAAGATATCCAGAAAACAAAGAATACATAACTGGTTATTCACATAACAAAAATCACTATCGTTATTGTGGTATAGAATGTGCTACATACATATATGAAAACAACATAACATATGAAGAATACTACGAATATTTCATAAAAAATAGTAATTAAAAAAAACTGATAATCACTTATCAGTTTTTATATTGGTCTTCTATATCCAGTAGGTTCTAATACTTTACGTAATCTTTTACCAACTTCTTCAACACTTGTATCTGGTATTCTAGCAGCTCCACTTGCTTGATTACCTCCTCCACCAAGTTCCTTCATTACTTCTCCTACATCAACATGTTCCGGACTCCTAGCACTTACTTGTACAACACCATCCCCAACATTACCAACAGCAAACGAAGCATCAACACCATATTTTAGTACATAATCAGCTGCTTTAGCCAACTCCTCTGGTGTATAAACAATCCCTTCATCAGCTAAAATAGTAGCAATAGTATAACTAACCATTTCTACTTTATTAACTAAATCTTGTACTCTTCTATCACTAGTAAAATCTTCTAAAAACAAATCATTTACTCTATTTATATTAGCACCATAATTAGCTAATTTAGAAGCTGCTAAAAATGTATCGTTACTAACATTTTTAGACATATGATTAGTATCTAAATAAATACCAGCTAACAAGTAATTAGCTATCTCTGGTGTACTCTTACACTTAAACATACACATAAGTCTTGCTACTATTTCAGAAGCACTAGATACATGTTCATCTACAAAAGTAGCATCACTCTCTATAGTAGTATCATCCATATTATGATGATCTATAATAATAGTTTCATCTGGATTAATTACATCACCTATACTAATCATACCTCTTTTATTAACATCAGTTAGTATATATACATCTTCATCATCTTTCATTTCTAAGTATTCATCTCTATTTACTATTTCAAAATCATTAGAAACATCTTCCATAATAATTTGTATACCACGTTGCATTTCTTTTATATTATCATCTACTACTATTATAGGTACTGCATTCATCTTCTTAACTATTACTGCTAATCCTAAAGCAGAACCAATAGCATCAAAATCTATTCTCTTATGAGGTACTATAACTACCCTTTTCTTCCCCAATACTTTTTGTTCAATATTAAGCTTTAAATTCTTAATATCCATAATTTCACCTACTTATAAATCAAATTATACTCTTTATAAAAATCTTGGCAACTTGACAAAATAAAAAAAGAGGTTCTCACCTCTTCTAATCGTTGTTTGCTTGATCAATTACTTCATCAATCATTAAAATAACTGCTAATACAAGTTCTACATTTTTTGTATCTTGTATATCAAATTCATAACAATCACCAAGTGATAACCATTCTTTCTTAATCGAAGCAATCAATTTATCTTCATCATATATTTGAAAATCATGACTCCATAAATCACCTTTTACTTGCCAGCCTAATTCCTCTATATCATATTCAGATTTAAAAAAAGTAAATTTCTTTTTCATACTAGCAACAATTTTGCCATCTTTTAATAAATTAAACTTAGGCATCCAAGTCCAAATTTCTTGATTAAGTTGATATAACAAATTATTATTTTCATCATACATTTTAAATTTTTCGCCAAAGGAAAACATAGCTCCTTCAACACGATATTTAACAACACCTAATTCATCATATATCTCAAATTTTTCACCTAATGTAAATATCTTTTGTTTAACATAATATTTCATACCAAAACCTCTTAACTAACTAAACTCCCATTGTAGCAGTTTCTGGTAATGTACTACCACCATCTATTACAATTCCTTGTCCAGTAATATAACTAGATTCTTCACAAGCTAAGAATGCAGCAAGTTCTCCTAATTCTTCAATCTTACCCATTCTTCCCATTGGAATAGCTCCAGCAATTGAATATACTACACTTTCTGGATCTTCAGGACAAGCATCTAATGCCATTGTATCTATAAGTGGAGTTCTAATATATCCAGGCATTATAGCATTAACTCTAATATTATAATCTACTAATTCTCTAGCTAATGCTTTAGTAAATCCTAAATTAGCCCCCTTAGTAGCTGCATAAGCAACTTCCCCTGGATCTGCAACCATTGGACCTGTAACACTAGATAAATTAACTATAGAAGCATTTCTATTCTTCATATAAGGTAAACAAGCTTTAGTAACATTCCAACTACCTTTAATATTAATATCGAAATGGAAATCTCTCATTTCATCATCCATATCTTCAAATCTAACTAATTTACAAACTCCAGCATTATTAACTAATACATCAATATTTTCATATTGTTTAACAACACTCTTAATAGCAGTATTAATAGCACCTTTATTACGAACATCTACTCTATAACCAGACACTTCATGTCCTTCTGCTTTTAATCCTTCTACTACATCATTTAAACTTTCTGCATAATCAAGAATAACTACTTTAGCACCATACTTTAAGAATACTTTTACTATTCCTAAACCATTACCCATAGCTCCACCTGTAACTATACAAACTTTATCTTTAAGTTTCATACTAACCATCTCCTATTATATATATAATACCATATATATATACATAAAAAAAGAAGCAATTATTTTGCTTCTTCTTGTGCTCTAGTTTCTCTGATAACTGTAATTTTAATAGTACCAGGATATTGCATTTCATTTTCAATTTTTTCTTTCATTTCACGAGCAATCTTGTAACTTTGAGTATCATCAATTTCTTCTGGTTTAACCATAACTCTAACTTCTCTACCAGCTTGCATCGCAAATGTTTTATCAACACCTTCAAAACTGTTTCCAATTTCTTCAAGTTGTTCTAATCTCTTAATGTAATTTTCTAATGAATCATTTCTAGCACCAGGTCTAGCAGCAGATAATGTATCAGCTATTTGTACTAATGTAGAAATAACACTAGTAGCTTCAGCATCACCATGATGTGATTTTATAGCATTAAGTACTACAGCATCTTCACGGTATTTCTTAGCGATTTCTTCACCTAATTCAACATGACTTCCATCTACTTCGAAATCTATAGCTTTACCAATATCATGTAATAAACCAGCTCTCTTAGCTAATGTGATATTTTCACCTAACTCAGCAGCCATTAAACCACATAAATGTCCAACTTCTTTAGAATGTTGTAATGCATTTTGACCATAACTAGTTCTAAAATTCAATTTACCAATTAGATTAACTAACTTAGGATCTACTTTAGTAAGTCCTAATTCATAACAAGCTTCATTACCGATTTCAGTAATCTTTTCACTCATATCTTTAGATACTTTATCATATACTTCTTCAATTCTAGCTGGATGTATTCTTCCATCTTTAATTAAAGTTTCAATAGTAATCTTAGCAATTTCTCTTCTTAAAGGATCAAAACTAGATATTACTATTGCTTCTGGAGTATCATCAATAATTAAATCTACACCAGTAACTGATTCAATAGTTCTAATATTTCTTCCTTCTCTACCAATTAATCTACCTTTCATTTCATCATTAGGTAAAGTAATTGTACTAACTGTTTGTTCGTTAGTTACGTCGTTAGCATATCTTTGCATGCTACCAACTATTAATTGCTTAGCAGCTTCATTAGCTTTTAATTTAGCTTCTGCTTCTTGTTCTTTAATATAGTCAGCTATTTCTAGTGCCATATTTTCTTCTACTCTTTTCATGATTAAGTCATGAGCTTTTTCTTTTGAGAATTTAGCAATAGCTTCTAATTGCTCCATCTCAGTTTTCATTAATTCGTCAATTTTAGCTTCTTTTTCTTGTAAATCTTTTTGTTTAGTAAGTAAATTATTATCTTTTTGATCTAACATTGCATCTCTATTATTAAGAAGTTCTTCTCTCTTATCTAAGTTCTTTTCACGTTGTAATAGTCTGTCTTCAGAATCTTTAAGTTCTGCTTTCTTCTCTTTTACTTCTTTTTCAGTTTCCTTTTTTAAACGATAAGACTCTTCTTTAATTTCAAGAAGCGCATCTCTCTTTTGCTTTTCAGCATCTTTTCTTGCTTGATCAATTATCTTATTTGCTTTATTTTCATTGTTTTTACCACGAAAATAATTAACAACTAAAATTATAATAACACCTAAAACGATCCCCAGAAGAAGTGCTAAAATGAACCCTAAAACATTGTTCATTCCGTACCTCCAAAAATCTATTTTATAGAAAAATTATAACAATTTAATCATCTATAAACCTATTATAAAAAAAATTATATACTTTTTCAAGGAAAAAGAAAAAAGCTTATGATATTTGCTCTCTTTTTACCACCTATAAAGCATTTTTATAGCATTTTTAAACAAAAAGACCCATTATTGGGCCTTTTTTTCACTATAAGTAAGTGCTAATCTTCTTACTTGTTCCATATTTTTACCATAAGAATTAATAACTTCTATAGTAGCTTCCATCTCTTTTCTAGCTCTTGGATCATCTTCAATACATTCATAATGTAATCCATAATAATCAACTATTACAAACCAATCTTCATTACAAAATATTGCATTAAAATAACCTAATCTAGTTTTCTCAAATGAATCCTTACTTTTACCTTCATCTAAGTGTAATGTAAATCTAATACTATCTATTATTTTTTGAACTTTTCTTTGTAATAAGATATTTTCTCTATCATATGTACAAGCCATTATATTCTTTCTTGGATCTAAATATTTTTGTTCTACTTCACCTAATTTAAGTCCATGTAAATTAGCTTTCTCATCCTTATAAAAAATATGTAATGTTCTATGATATTGATCTGTATTACCATATACTGGATCATCTTTTTCGTATATTGTTGGAGTCGGAATATTTACTGGCCAATGTTCTCCTTCTGGCTTTCTTGTAGAACCAGTACCAATAGTTAAGACTTTAATATATCCTTTTTCTTCAGTTTCCTTACTTACTCTTTGTAGCTCTCTCATACCAGTTTCAAAAGCTTTTGTCATAGAAGGAATTGAACTATCCGCCTTATCTATAGCTTCAATACTATTAGCAATTAATAATTCGCCATTTCTCTTTAACGGAGAAAAAGAAGCAATAGTACCATCAGGTTTATAAGTAAGTAATATTCTACCATTCTCACACAGTAATGCATGTAATAAATGATTATGCGCTATATCTTTAGTTCTAATACAACAACTAGCTCTATAACCTAATACAAATGCTATAGCAGACTCATGTCTCATCACTTCATATCCCCAACCATTTTCTAATTTACCTTTAACATAAGGTATAGTAGATTCTACTCTTCTAACTTGTTTTTTATGTATATTACACATTTCATCATATATTTCTTCATTAGAATGATGGCCTTTATTGCCTAAACCAGCTTCATAAAGTATCTTTTCTAATCTATAACAATCAGGATCTAAATCATATCTAACTGTATTAACTTGTTCTTTTAATATTGTTTCTGCTTGAGTTAAAGTAATATGTCCTTTACAAGTATCTTTTATACTTTCAAAATTATTATATAAATAGTACCAACTAGTACTTATAGCAGCATCTTCATCAAATAAAGCATTTATATTATTAGCAGCAAACATAAATCTATTAAAATCTTCATGAGGTATAGGTAAATACTTCTTACCTTCTGCTTTCATTTCTATATTCTTAACATTCAATCTACTTACATTATCTAAGAATGTCTTATTAATAGGATACTTACCACTTAATAATTCAACAGTTCTCTCTAAGCCAAACACTAAATACATCTTTATAGCTTTAGAAAATGAATCAGACAATTCGTCTTGTTCTGGATCAAATAATAACTGAACTATTCTATTAATATGTTTAACATTAATTTTCATTAACTGTCTTGCATCAATACCATGTAAGTAGTTCATGTCTCTAGCAGTTAAATTGAATCTTAAAAAGAATACTGTTTTCAAATCATTAGGTCTAGTAAATAAGTTGGCTACAGTTTCTTCATTAGCATAAACAAGAGCATTCTTTAATGATATAATTAATGCTTTCTTTTCTAATTCATTATATTCTTCTCTAAATAACAAACCATATAAATAATCTAATATTTGTTCTTCATACTGTGGATTACCTATTGATTTATCAACAACCATTTTAAACATAGTTTTTTGTACAGGAATATCTAAATGAGTAGTATCTAAATATTTCTTACTAAATATAGTTCCATCAACAAATGATTCTTCGATAACTTCACTAAGTAATTCGTTTACTACACTTTGATCAACAACACCATTATTATCACTTTTTAATACATTTATTTCTTGTAAATTAAGTTGCTTCAAGGCTTCTTTAGAGATATCTAACTTCATACCTTTACTACTTAATCCATATAACTTACTATGTAACATAGAACCCAAAGTTCTCTTATCATCACTATAATACCAATGAGTAAACTTTTCAGTTACTTCAAACATATTCTTAACATCTGGTGGCAATAAAAGTTTAGAACAATTTGAATTAACTTGTTGAACCCACATTCTTCTACTAACACCATCCACTAATCTATATATATCAGAACTTACTATTTCACTAAATACTCTTTCTTCATCTATAAATCTATAAAATGATTCAGGTACTTTCTTACTACATAATAAAATCATTTGAAAATATTGATTACTAGGTAAACTATCTAATATATTTTGACTTTTAAAATATCTCAGCAATACTTCTAATGATCTTAACTTAGCAGGATTATAATAAAATTTACCTTGTTTAGCTCTCTTAGACAATTCTTGCATACTAAAGAATTTCTTATTTATTATAATTTGTCTTAATTCTTGATCACTAGTTGTCCCCATACCTAAAAGTATCTTTTGACAATGTACACTAGACCAAATACGTTCTTGTACAATACTTGGAACAGCCCTAAAAACTGATGCCATTCCATCGTAATCAACTACTCTTTCTAATCTCTTTAATATACTTTCATCAAACAACTCAATAATTTCTTCATTACTAAATTCTCTCATCAATTTAGTAAATTTAGCTCCGCCAAAATGAGTTGGACTTTTTAATAAATAGTCTCTCATTTCTTGTATTTTATTTGTTTCTACTTCAACCATAAACATCCCTCGACAATAAGTTATTCTAGCACAACAATAACATTAAAAAAAGGAAAAATTTACTTTTCCTTATTCTATAACTTCTCCAGTTTCTGGATCAATTTCAACATCATCAACTTTAGTAGTTTTTTTAGCTGCTTTAGGCTTTTTCATACTACCTACAATATCATAATGTTCTCTAATTTTATATTCTAATTCAGCACACATATCTGGATTATCTCTAAGTAAAGCTTTTACATTTACTTTTCCTTGACCAATCTTTTCACCATTATATGAATACCAAGCACCACTTTTTTCTAATGCACCAATTTCACTTGCTAAGTCAACAATTTCTCCTTCTTTAGATACACCTTCACCATACATTATATCTAAAGTAGCAGTTCTAAACGGAGGAGCAACTTTATTCTTAACTACTTTAACATTAGTTTTATTACCAATAACTTTATCTCCTTGCTTAATTTGTTCTGCTCTTCTAACTTCTAATCTAATAGATGAATAAAATTTAAGAGCTCTACCTCCAGGAGTAGTTTCTGGGTTACCAAACATAACCCCCACTTTTTCTCTTAATTGATTAATAAATATTGCAGTAGTTTTAGTTTTATTTAATGTTCCTGACAATTTTCTTAAAGCCTGACTCATTAATCTAGCTTGTAATCCTACATGAGCATCTCCCATTTCACCTTCTATTTCAGCTTGTGGTACTAATGCAGCAACAGAATCTATTACTACTAAATCAATAATTTCACTTCTAACTAAAGCTTCACAAATATCTAAAGCTTGTTCACCAGTATCCGGTTGTGATAATAATAATTGATCTAAATCTACTCCTAAATTTTGAGCATATACAGGATCTAATGCATGTTCAGCATCAATAAAAGCCGCTCTACCTCCAGCTTTTTGTATTTCAGCTATAGCATGTAATGCAAATGTAGTTTTACCAGAAGACTCTGGTCCATATATTTCAATAATTCTTCCTTTAGGATATCCACCAGCACCTAATGCAATATCAAGTGTAATAGATCCAGAAGATGTTGTTTCTATATTTAAATGAGCATCTGCTCCTAATCTCATTACTGACCCTTTACCAAATTGTTTTTCAATATCGGCTAAGACTTGCTCTAAAGCCTTATCCTTTTCTTTATCTGTTTTCATGTTTTGTCCTCCCACATTTTCTTATGACATCTTCATTTTATAATAACTATAGGTACTTGTCAATAGTTTTTCGAACATTTGTTTTTATCTAATTTTTGGCATAAAAAAAAAGAATTTCATCTCTTTTAAAAGTGAAATTCTTAAATATTCTACATTTCTGAGAATAGTAAATCTTTATTTACCCAATAATATTGACAAGCAGAATATATACTCATAACAACAGCTACAAACATAAATAATGAATCTACTGCAATTCCTTCTCCAATAAATGCAAATGGCATATTATAGAAGAATGTTAATGAAACTCCAATTAACATACAAATAGTTTTAATTTTTCCAGGCCAACTAGCAGCTACTACTTTACCTTTACTACCAGATGCCATTTTAATTGAATCTACTACAATATCTCTAGTAATTATAATTACTGGTACTACTAATGGTAACATACCATCATAAGCTAAAACTATTAAAACACCATTAACTAATACTTTATCAGCAATAGCATCCATAACTTTACCAAAATCAGTAACTATATTATATTTTCTAGCTAAATATCCATCTAAGAAGTCTGTAGTTGCACCTATAGCAAATAAAACTCCTGCAATTATATATTTTAGATCGATATTTTGTACTCCAAATAATGGACCTACAGTTCTTTCAGCTTCAGATATACCAACAGCATCCCATGGGAAACATAATATAACTAAAACTATTAAAGATATTACAAGTCTTACACAAGTAATTTTATTAGGTAAATTCATACCTTTTTTCTTTGTAGTTTCTTTTTTTTCAACTACTTTAGTTTCTTTCTTTTCCATAATTACTCCTTATTATTCATAGCTATCCGCATAGCTAACTATATTCGTTGTCATATTATCAACGGCAATTTGTCTTACTGACCATATTATAATCAGTATAACTAAAACACCTAAAGCAATAAGTAATGCTAAAACTAATTTAGTATTACTTTTCTTAGTTGATGTAGTATATGGAGAAACAATTTTTTTCTCCGGAATCTCTTCTTTTTGTTGTTCTTTCATTGCTTTTTCGATATCTTCCATTGGTATTTTTGAAGTATATTCAAATAAATACTCATTAAATTCATCAATTATCTTATCAGGTTCTAAACCTAAATATTTAGCATAATCATAAATATAATCTTTTAAAACGAAGATATCTTTAAAACACCCGATGTTTCCATCTTCGATATTTTCTAATATTAGCGTCTTAATCTCTAAATCACCACTGGCTTCTTCTAAACTAACCCCTGATTCCTCACGTGTTGTTCGCAAGAGCTCGCCAATTTCATTCAAGATTGTTCACTCCTTTTCTAAATAAAATAAATAAATAAAATTTTTAATAAGCCACGTTCTGTACCCATAAAGGGCAGCAAATATTTATCTACCTATAAAATAGGTCCCTTGCATCGTTCGATTCCTAGCAAAGACTCCCCTACCAAAATTTGGGTTTCTCACTTGCGGGGTTTACCACGTTCCACTCTAGGAATTGCTTCCTAGACTCGTCTCTTTGGCACTTTTATATCTAATCTAATCCCAGTAGGACTATTTCGAAGCCGTTAGTACAATGTACTACCTAAGGTTATTTTTTCCCTTAGCACAAACACTACAATCATCACAGACTGTGTGAGCTTGGACTTTCCTCTGCATAACAAGTATGCAGCATTTGCTACTAAATTTTATTAATTATTATTCTTCATTTTTACCATAAACAACTTTTTCAAGTTGACTAAGTCTTCTAAGAAGGTCAATGTTACTAACAGAACTATTAGAACCATTACTTTCTGCAGCTTCAATATTAGCTTTTAATCTACGAAGTTCATTTTTTAACTTCATATTTTCATCATTAGCATAAGCAAGTTCCTTCTTCATTCTCTTTAACTCAGTGATAAATTCATTATAATCATTAATAACCAAATCTAAAAATTTATCAACCTCTTGAGGTCTATAACCCCTAGCATCAATTTTAAATTCCTTATCCAATATCTCTTGTGGAGTAAGTGTTATTCTTTCATTATACATAAAAAATCACCCTTCTTATGTCAAAATTATATATCTATATGTCCTCATTGTCAAGGTCGCAAGCCCTAACTAAAAGGTCTATTTGTACCTCTCTAACCATATCAATCATATCTTGTATAAAGTATTCAGCTTTCATTATTTTATTTCCTTTCAGAACTAGAATACTAAAAATTAAAAACAAATTCCTCATTTTAGACAAAATACTAAAAAAGACCAATAAATTAGACTGCAAATCACACGTAAAATTACATTTTCTCTAATTGTCAACTACTATATTTTATTATATTTATATAGTATAATTAATTAAGGTGATTAAAAGTGCAATATCCAAATAATATTAAGAAAAGTTACACCAAATTAAGTGTATCTCATAGCAACCGTGGAATGAACTTAGAAAATGCTCTTAATATAAGTAATGAATATTATTTAAGAAACGATAAAGCATTAATATATAAGAAACCAACTCCTATCGGTGTAGTTGATGTATCTTATAAAAATCACAAAAAAGTAATAGAAAAAGCTTATTTTAAAGAACAATCAACTCTAGACTATAATGGATTATATAAAGGAAAATATATTGAATTTGATGCTAAAGAAACATTAAATAAAACATCATTTCCCCTATCAAACATCCATGAACACCAAACAAATCAAATACGAAATGTCATCAAACATGGTGGTATAATATTCTTAGTAATTAGAATGAATAACATAAATTATCTACTTACTGGAGAAGACTATATCTACTATATAGATAACAATGATCGCAAATCAATAAGCTACAATTACATACAAGAAAAAGCTCACATAATAAAAGAAGCTTATCAACCACAACTAGATTATCTTAGTGTAGTTGATAAAATTTATTTTAAAGGAGAATAAATAATGGAAATCAAAAAAATAGATTCAAAAAAATCGAATTCAAAAACCAATAATAAGAAACCGATTGTAATAGCCAAAAAATCTACAGTAAAAAAAGAAACTCCAAAAGCAAAAAGACCTAATAACAATAAACCTATTTCAATACAAAAGGTAAAAAAGAAAAAAGGAACTGCTGGAAAAATAATTAATGCTATACTATCATTCTTTATGTTCTTCGGAATAATCGGAATGATTGTAGTTATGATATTCTGTGGATACATAGTTATGTCTGCTCCAGCATTTAATACAGACTTATTATATAGTAAAGAAGCAAGTATCTTTTATGATAAATACGGAAAGGAATTTGCTCGTGTAGGTGCTGAACAAAGAGAACTAGTTTATTACAACGATTTACCTGAAGTACTAGTTGATGCTATTGTAGCAACAGAAGACTCACGTTACTTCCAACATAACGGTTTCGACGTAGTGCGTTTTGCTAAAGCAGCATTTGGTCAAGTAGTTGGTCAAAGTGGTGCCGGTGGTGCTTCTACATTAACAATGCAAGTTGTAAAAAATACTTTTACTTCTACTGAAGCATCAGGATGGGATGGAATAGTAAGAAAATTTACTGACATCTACATGGCAATATTCCTAGTAGAAAAAAACTATACTAAAGAAGAAATTATTGAATTCTATGTTAATGACCCATATCTAGGAGCTAGTTCTTGGGGAGTTGAATCAGCTTGTAAAGCTTACTTTGGAAAATCAGTTAGAGACTTAACTTTAACAGAAGCTGCATTACTTGCTGGTGTATTTAATGCTCCTGGTTCATACGATCCATATGTTAACCCAGACCTAGCAACACAAAGAAGAAACACAGTATTAAATCTAATGGTTAGACATGGATATATTACTGAAGAAGAAGCAACTGATGCTAAAGCAATATCAGTAGAATCTCTACTAATTGGACAATCAGCTGGTAAATTAAACAAATATCAACAATTCATCGATATCGTATGTCGTGACATTGCTAAAAAATATGATGGTTTAGATCCATACGCTACTCCAATGGAAGTATACACAACAATGGATCCAAAACTACAACAAGTTATGATTGATTTAAATGATCAAAAATTAGGTTACAAATTCCCTGTTAAAGATGGATGGAAAGATGTTATTCAAATTGGTGCTGTCGTAACAAGTGTAAAAGACGGTTCAATAGCAGCAGTAAATGGTGGAAGACATCAAACTACTCCTAAAGCATGGGGACGTGCTGACCAAACTAAAACACAAATCGGTTCAACTGCAAAACCAATATTTGCATATGGACCATACATTGAATATAACAATGGACATACTGGAACAATATTCTTCGATAATAAAATGAATTTCTCAAATGGTACTCCATTAAAGAACTCAGACGGAACATATGCAGGAGCAATGACAATGCGTCAAGCAATAGCTCAATCAAGAAATATCCCTGCAGTACAAGCATTCCAAGCTGTAGACAAAAATAAAATATCTGAATTCGTTCACAACGTAGGTTTAGAATATGGTAGTACATTATATGAATCACATGCTATCGGTGGTGGTCTTGCATACAGTCCTATCGATATGGCCGGTGCTTATGGTGCATTCGCAAGAAATGGTTACTACATTGAACCATACAGTTGGACAAAATTCATCATTAGAGAAACAGACGAAGTTACAGAAGAAAAATATACTAAAACAAAAGCAATGAGTTCTGAAACTGCATACATGATAACTGATATGTTAATCACTACTACTCAACAATGGGGTGGCTCAAGATTCAACATCAGCGGTACAGACGTGGCATTAAAATCAGGAACATCAACTTGGTCAGCAGCACAATTAAAACAACACGGAATCAAGAGAAACGATACATCTGCTGATAACTGGGCTGTATCATACTCACCAGACTACGTAATAGCTCTATGGTACGGAGTTGACAACCTAGGACCAAAATCATATACAACAGCAATCGATGCTGCAAATAATGTTAAAGCAATTAGTGGTAAACTTGCACAAAAGATTTATCCTAAAAATTCACAATTTAAAAAACCCAGTGGCGTAATCACAGCAAAATATGAAGAAGAAACATATCCCCCACAATTACCATCAAGTTATACACCAAGTAGTCTAATATCTTCAGCGCTTTTTAAGAAGGGGACAGAGCCTAGTGAAGTATCAGATAGATTTGAAAAATTATCAAATCCAACAAATGGTAATATAAGTGTTAATGGTTCACAAATTAATTTAAGTTGGAATGAAATTAAAACACCAAATGCAATTAATGCTTCATATTTAAAAACACACTTTAGTGAAAACTATGGACAATTTGCATCAACATATCTTAAAAAGAGAAATACTTATAATGAAAAAAATATAGGAACATTAGGATATCAAGTATTACTTCAAACAGATACAGGATTACAACCAATTGGATTTACATCTACTCCATACTATAGCTATCAAGCAACAACTAGTGGAACATATACATTCGTAATAAAATCAGCATATAGTATATTTAAAGATAATATGAGTAATGGAATAACACTTTCAACTAACGTAACAGTTTCTTCTCCTGTTATTCCACCGTCTACACCTTCCGATCCAACAACTCCAGATAATAGCGATACTAATATAACATAATAAAAAAAGAGGATTAATTCCTCTTTTTTTTATCCTTACTACTACAATCATCATAAAAAGCACATCTACTACATTCAGGGCCACGCGCCTTACATATATATCTTCCAAATAATACTAATTGATGATGACTTCTACTCCATAATTCCTTAGGTATCATTTTCATTAATTTATTCTCTACAGTTAAAACAGAATCCAACTTACGAGCTATCTTCAATCTCTTACTAACACGTTCTACATGAGTATCAACTGCTATACAAGGAACATCATATAAATTAGATAAAACTACATTAGCAGTCTTTCTACCTATTCCAGGTAAACTCTCCAAATAATCTCTATCATTAGGTACAACACCATTATAATTATCTACCAAAGACTTAGCTATATCTATTATATAACCACTCTTCTTAGTATAAGAACCACAACTTCTAATAATATCCTCTATATCACTCTTATTAGCCTTAGCAAGGCCATAAACATCATATTTACTAAATAATACCTTAGTTACTTCATTTACCCTCTTATCAGTACATTGTGCCGATAAAACAGTAGCAATAACTAATTCATAATCTTTAGTATAATTTAATTCACACTTAGCTTCACCAATCATTAAATCTAATTTCTTATTAAAATCATTAATAACCATTATTCATTAACCCAATCATAATCAGCCAGTTCTTGCTCTTTTTTACTAACTGGTTCATTAGACTTCTTTTCTCTTCTAGTCATCATATGTTTCTCAACATCTTCCATAGATTTAAATCCTTTTTTCTCCCAAGTATAAATAATAGTATCAATATATCTAAAATTACTAACACCATTATATACAGCTTCTTTTAAAGCACCTAATATAAGATCTTCAGGTGTACCTGTCATAATCCAAGCATTAATCTTTTCAAGTTCCATAGAAGATAATGTTCTTCCTAACTCTTGTTCAAATTTCTTAAATATATCAGTTTTAACTTCTTCTTGATTATCTTCTTCTACTCTATCACATATAAAGTCATAAACACCACATAATGTAACAACTTCTTGCATTCTATTTTCTAAATCTTTACTACTCTCAATATTAACTAATCCTTTAATCATAAGACCATTAAATGCTTCCATAACTTCAGATTCATCAAGTCCTAATGTTTTACTTATTAAATCAATATCTAAAGAACTATTAAAACTATTATCAAAATATACAAGTACTAAAAATTCATTTAAATTTAATTTATTATCTAAAGCAACTCTAATTAAATAAGCGCTAAATACCATCTTCTTAGAAGATAATATCTTAATCATCTGCTCCTTCATCAAACCACTTCTCTCTATTACTAGATATATATTCTCTAATAGAATCATTACTATTATCTAATTTACTAAATAATATCTTATCTTTTAAATCATCATATACATCACTAATAACCTTACCAGGTTCCATACCTAATAATTCACATATAACATCACTAGTAACATCAATATCCTTAACTCTTCTAATAGGTAAGTCTTTATCCATACTAGTTACAACTTCTCTATCTACACCTAGTATCTCACCAGCAACCATAGATAAATATAATCCATGTTCAAATAAAACATTATTATCTATATTACCATATTCTAAGATACTTTGTATTGCTTTTATATTATCTTTTTCTTCTTTACTAAAAGGAAATTCTTCTAATAACTCTAATTGACTATACATACCACATATATCAGCTACATTAACTATATCTCTACTATATCTAATACCTACATATGGTAAAAATCCTAAATCTTCTAACATATTAAGTCCCATAATAGCATTTTTATTTATAAGTATCTTAGTCAATTCTTCTTTTATTCTTTCTCTTGATAACTGACTAATTAAATGTCCATTTTCTTTTAATTTTCTATATAATTCTTCTTCAATTGTAAAACCTAATGTAGTAGCAAATCTTACAGCTCTAAGCATTCTTAAAGGATCTTCATTAATTCTATCTTCTATATTACCAACACATCTAATTACTTTATCTTCAATATCCTTTTGTCCACCTAAAACATCTATAATACTTCTATCTTTATTCATACATAAAGTATTCATTGTAAAATCTCTTCTATTTATATCATCTATTAAATTATCTACATATTCTATTTCTACTTTTCTTCTATCGCCATTGTATCTTAAATCTCTTCTATATGTAGTAATATCAACTCTTAATTTATCTGTAATTATCTTAACAGAACCATATTCATTACTAGTACAATTAGTATCTTCAAATATCTCCATTATATCTTTAACTCTTGCATTAGTACAAACATCTATATCCCCAGATTCTATACCTAATAAATAGTCTCTTACATAACCACCAACTATATAAGCTTCAAATCCGTTTTCTTCTATTTTTTCAAGTACTTTAACTATATTCATTTGATTGATTCTCCTCACTTCAATTATAACATAAATAGTTTTCTATTCTAATCCGTAACACATTAATTAGACACTAAAAAAGATAAGAATTATCTTATCTTAATCGTCTGGTGTACCATCATCAGATTTGTATGCAATAATAAAAACACTAATAGCTAAAAAAGCAACAGCAAGCATTCCCCAAAATGCTCCCCCATTACCACCATCATCTTTTTTAGATTTTTCTTCTAACTTATAATGTACTTCATTATTATAATTATCTATACTACTAGCATTAACTGGACTAGCAATAAACATAAATAATATTAAGAAAAACATAATTATTTTCTTCATACATACACTTCCTACTATAATAATTATCACATTACATAGATTTAAAATCAATAATAAAAATATTAATTATTGTAAAGTATATATCTATCACAATTTCTTAACTTAATTATAAATAATAAACTAAATAAGATACTATAAAAAATAATAATTATATTAGACTTCAATTCTAAATCATCCATCTCTGGATTACTTACATTTTCATCATTCTCTGTATATTCTCTAAATACATATACACTATCAGAACCCTTTAAAACATCACTAGTATCTTCATAATTAACTATTCCTAAACTCAATATAAAACAAATAAATAATATAATAAAGTATTTCATAATATCACCATTAATATTATTTACTTATTTTATTTTTATATACAAAAAAAGATAAGTATTTCTACTTATCTTACACTTTCTATTCTTTGATTATAATCTTCACTCTTACATACATAAGAACCACTTACAACCATATCTGCTCCAGTTTCTTTAACTAACTTAGCAGTTTCTTCATTAATACCACCATCTACATTAATTACATAATGATATCCATTTTGTTCCCTTAGTTCTTTAAGTGTTTCTATTTTATATAGAATTTCTTCCATAAACTTTTGACCACCCTTACCAGGTTTAACACTCATAACTAACACTTGATCTAAATGATTAAGCATAGGAACAATATGACTTACTTTAGTTTCAGGATTAATAGCTAACCCTACCTTTAATGGTGTATGTCTTATCATATTAATAACATCAATAGGTCTTCTATGTGATTCACAATGTAATGTTAAATATTCTACATTAGGCATTTTTGCAAAATCTTTAACATATTTATTTGGAGAACATACCATCATATGAACATCTAATTTCTTTTTAGTATTCTTAAACATTTTCTTTAAATCTTGTACTGTAAAATTAGAATTTTCAACGAATACTCCATCCATCATATCAACATGAATATAATCTGCACTAGATTCATCAATTTTACTTATAGTAGTCTCTAAATCATAATCACTACTTATAAAAGATACTCCTACTTTCATTTTTCTACTTCCTCCAAAAATAATAAATAATTATTATATCTAGATTGTAATATCATTTTTTCTTCTAGAGCTTCCTTAACCCCACACTTACTCTCTTTATGATGCATACAATCTCTAAATTTACATTCATAATTTTTAAACTCTACAAATGTATCTCTAAGTTGTTCCTTATTCATATCTTTTAAATCTAATGCTGAAAAACCAGGAGTATCAGCAATAAAACCATCAGATATTTCATAAAGTTCAACATGTCTTGTTGTATGTTTCCCCCTACCTAATGCTTCACTAATTTCATTAGTTTCAATATCAAGATTTTCATCTAATCTATTTAGTAAACTACTCTTACCAGCACCAGTTTGACCTGCTAAAACTACTATATTATTATCAAGTAATCTTTTTATTTCAGCAGTCTCAGTATTATAAACACAATTAATTCCAATCATTTCATAATACTTTCTTAAATTATCCATATTTTCTTTTTCTACTTCATTTAATAAATCTAATTTAGTAAAACAAATAACTGGTTCTATATCATTAAAAGTAATTACACTAATCAATTTATCTAATAAATTTAAATCTAAATTAGGTTTTTTCGTACTAGTAACTATAAGCGCAATATCTACATTAGCAATAACTGGACGAACAAGTTCATTCTTTCTTTCTAAGATAGATTCGATTACGTTATCTTCAGTATTAATGATAACGTAATCACCTACCATAGGACTTATATTATCTTTTCTAAACTTGCCTCTAGCTCTACAACCATAAAGCATATCTCCTACTTTAACAGTGTATAAATTGCTAATTTGTTTTATTATTTGCCCTTGCATTATTCTAAACTTTCATCAGTAGAATCATCTACATTATCACTACTTGAAGTATCACAAATATCTCCTTCAAGTTCATTACATTCCACTTCAGGTTCAACAGTATTATCCGCTATAGTTATAGTTAATTTAGTACCTTCTTTTATTGTATATCCTTTAGGTCTACTTTGTTTTAAAATAGTACCATTATCATGACTTGAATTAGGATCTCTATTTACTAATAGAATAATTCCATATTCATTACAGAAATCAACAATATCATCTTCTGTCCAAGAGCCATCAGTAAAATCAGGATATTCATTTACAATCTTAGGTGCATAAATAGTAATATCATCACCTGTACTTAACATAGTTCCAGCTTCAACAGATTGTTCTATAACTTCATTTTCTTCATATTCAGAAGGATCATCAACTTCTTTATATTCAATAAATACATCTATTCCATAAGCTTCTAAAGCTCCACGAACTTCTAATACATTTTGTCCAAGATAATCTTTAATTTCTATTTTAGAAGAACCACTAGATACAAATATTGTAACTATAGTACCATTAGTTCTCTTAGCTCCACTTGGTGGATTAGTCTTAACTACCCTACCAGCTTGAATTGTTGCATCACTTACTGTTAAAGTTTCATCAGCTACTTCAAATCCTAATTCTTGTAACTCAACAACAACCTCACTAACAGTTTTACCTGCAACTTCAGGAACTATAATATCTTTTTGTTTTAAAATAGATGGTAAGAATATTACTAGGACAGTAACTATTACTACCAATCCAACAAATATCGATGTTAATGCTATAAGTAATTTATTTTCTTTCTTCACTTCTTCATCACTAACTTTCTTAACAGCTATTTCTTCATCTTCAGATTCATCAGCAATAGCTTTTTCTACTTGTTTAGTAAACTTCTTATTATCGCTATCTAATTCAGCAAATTGATATTCCCATTTATCTTCATTTACTCTAGATTCATCTAAGCATGTTTTTAAATCTTCATACATTGCTCTAGCATCATTATATCTATTCTTAGGATTCTTTGCTGTACTCTTCATTATTACATTTTCTACACTTTGAGGTAAGTCTTCAACTTCTTCTCTTATATCAGGAAATGGTTCTTTTAAATGTTTTAAAGCTATCTCTACTGCATTATCACCTCTATAAGGTAAAACACCAGTTAATAACTCATACATTAAAATACCCATTGAATAAATATCACTCTTTAATGTAGAACCTTTACCACTAGCTTGTTCAGGTGGTAAATAATGTACAGATCCCATTACTGAATTTGTTTGTGTTAATTGTGTAGCATTCATAGCCATCGCAATACCAAAATCAGTAATCTTTACCATACCATTTTCAAGTATCATAATATTTTGAGGTTTTATATCTCTATGTATAATATAAGAATCATGAGCTACTGATAAACCATCAGATATTTGACTCATTATATCAACAACTTCAGTTACAGTAAGTTTTCCTCTTTTTTTAATTAAATCTTTAAGGTTCTTCCCTTCAATATATTCCATTACTATGAAATATTGACCATTATCATCACCAACATCATATACTTCAACTATATTAGGATGACTTAAACTACTAGCATTTAATGCTTCTCTTTGAAATCTTCTAACAAACTTCTCATCATTTGATAAATCTCCACGAAGAACTTTAACTGCTACATCTCTATCTAAAATAGTATCATAAGCTAAATAAACATTAGCCATACCACCTTCACCGATAGACTTAATTATTTGATAACGATCATTAATTTTTTGTCCCTTCATTATCATTATTCTTCACCACTTTCTTGGCTTAAATAAGCTACCGAAATATTGTCAGTTCCCCCACGAGCATTACTTTTTCTAATCAATTTAACAACTTGTTCCTCTATTTCTAATTCTTCATCATTTAATACTTTTTCAATTTGTTCCTTAGTTAACATAGAAGTTAAACCATCACTACATAACAGTACACCATCTACATTAACATCTACATCAAATATATCTAACTCAGCTTTATCACTACTTCCTAAAGCTTTCATTAATACATTTCTCTTTGGATGATATTTAGCTTCTTCTTCAGTTAAATCACCACTAGCTACTAATAAATTTACTAAAGTATGATCGTTAGTTACTTTAGTTAATTTATTATTTTTATATACATAACCAGAACTATCACCTATATTTGCAAATATTAAGTATTCACTTGTCATTAAAGCCATTACACAAGTAGTTCCCATACCCATTGCTTCTGGATGAACTTTAGTATGATCTAATATCTCACTATTAATTTCTGATACATTATCTTTTAACCAATTAATAGCATCAATCTTATTACCTACTGTATCTAATTCTCCAAACTTTTTATTCATATGAGTAATAACCATTGAACTAGCAACTTCACCAGCTCTATGTCCACCCATACCATCTGCTACTATAAGTAGATGTTCATTATTAGCATTTTTTAATATTGTAACAGAATCTTCATTATGATCTCTTACTTTACCTGAATCAGTTAAATAAAATGTTTTCATGCTTTCACCTCTTTACTTCTAAGTTGTCCACACGCAGCGTCAATCTTACCACCAAATTCTTTTCTGATAGTAACGTTTATTCCCTTTTTCTTTAATACATCATAAAATTTCATTATTTGTTCTTTACTAGTACGTTTAAATTCTATATGATTTGTTTCGTTATATGGTATTAAATTAACATATACATTTAAACCTCTAAGTAATTGAGCTAACTCTATAGCATGTTCTTCTTGATCGTTAACACCTTGTAACATTACATATTCTATAGTAACTCTTCTATTAGTCTTATCTATATATTCCTTAATAGTATCCATTAATACTGGTAATTTATACGCTTTATTAATAGGCATTATTTTATCTCTTAATTCACTATTAGGAGCATGTAATGATAATGCTAAATTTATTTGTAAATTTTCTTCACTTAAGTCTTTTATTTTAGGTATAATTCCACAAGTAGATAATGTTATATGTCTAGCCCCTATTGCTATTCCTTTAGGATCATTAATTACTTTAATGAAATTCATTACATTCTCATAATTATCTAATGGTTCCCCAATTCCCATTATTACTACACTAGATATTCTCTTTTTAATATCTTGTTCTACTAATAATATTTGTTGTACCATTTCATAAGTACCTAAATCTCTTACTTTTTTTAGTCTACCTGATTCACAAAATGCACACCCCATATTACATCCAACTTCACTACTTACACATATTGATGTTCCATAGTCATGTTCCATTAATACAGCTTCTACAAAGTTACCATCAAATAACTTAAATAAGTATTTCTTAGTTAACTTATCTTCTTGTTTTCTTTGAATAGTAATCATATCAAAAGAAAAATCTCCAGCTAATTTTTCTTGAATATCTTTTTTTATATTTGTCATTTCAAAAAAAGACGATACTTTGTGAGTATAAAGCCACTCAAAAACTTGAAGAGCTTTAAATCTTTTCTCTCCCATATCTAAAAAATATTGTTCTAAATCTTCTCTTTTAATACCATATATATTCATTCTAATACACCTATCCTAATTATAACATAAAATACAAGTTTTATAATACCTTTTTACACAACAAAAACCACTATAAGTGGTTTGTTAACGCAAATTCATTCTTCTTATGAATAATAGATATATCACGTAGTGAATTTAAAATAATAAACAATGAAGATACTATAACTATAATATATTTAAATACCTCCATAATTCCTAGATTTACCATAGGATCCAATAAGCCTTTATCTATCCAAGACATAAATTCAATTTGATAATTATTAAGTACCATGAATGTAATAATCCCTATAATAGAAAAAACAAATAAATTTAAAGTACACAAAAAAACATCGTATACATAGACATTTGTTTTACTTAAACATGACTTCTTAAGACTTACCTTTACAGCTATATTTATAAATATCACAAATATAAAAGATGCAACTAAAAATATAAAAAATAAAGTAATCAAAAGTAACACTAACTCTGAACTAAACATCTGTTTAGATAAATAATTTGGAACTTCTATAAAAACAATTTTTAAATCAAAAATTTTAAGTACAGCTAAAACTGAACCTATAAACAAAGATCCTAACAATAACACTAAAAATAAAGTAAAAATTATTTTACCTACAACACTTTTTTCCTCTTTTAAAGATTTATTATCTACATTTTTATTATCACTAAAATCATAAGCATATCTAACTTTTTGATTTAATTTATCAAGAGATAACCCATCATCAAGATTACTATTTTTTTTATTATTATCCATTTCCTTCGTATCAGCCATACTACCACTCTCTTATTCTAAAAAGAGTATAACATAAATAAAAAACTATTCCAAATGTAATCTAAGTTTTTTTATAATCTTCTTCTCTATTCGAGATATATAAGATTGACTAATCCCTAAAATAGAAGCAACCTCCTTTTGTGTATATTCCTTAGTATTATAAAGTCCATATCTCATAATCATAATTTGTTTATCTCTCGGATTTAAATCTTCTAACCTATCCTTCAATAAACTTATATCTGTCATCTTTTCATATTCCTTGTAAGTCACATCATCACCAGTACCAATTATATCCTCTAAATGTAATTCATTCCCTTCACCATCAAAAGACAACGCTTCTTCGAAACTTACATCCCCAACTCTTTTTTTATTCTTCCTTAAATACATTAAAATTTCATTTGATATACATCTAGATGCATAAGTAGCCAATCTTATATTCTTATCTATCTTATATGTATTTATTCCCTTTATTAATCCAATTGTACCTATACTAACTAAATCCTCTAATGTATCTAAATTAGTTTCATACTTTTTAGCAATAAACACTACTAATCTTAAATTATGTTCTATTAATTTATTCCTAGCATTTATATCTCCTTGATGACATTTTATAACATAATTTATTTCATCTTCCTTTTCTAATGGTGGTGGTAATATATCACTACTTCCAACAAAGAAAAACTGATTATACTTTCCAAGTATTTTACTTAAAAATTCTTTAATAATATTTATCATCATCTCAACCCTTCTATTACTGAATTATTAATAATACAATCAATACCATCCATAAAGAATTTTTCATTACTTAAACCTAGCATAAACTTATCATATACTTTTCCATCTATCTCTAATTTTAAACACTTATAACACTCCAATAAACCATGATTATTCAAAGAATTATATGGAACATAAATAGGATTATTAATTACCATTTCACTCAAACACTCTTTATCTACCAAGACAATACTCTTACCCAAATAAGGAACAAATAACTTATTTCCAGTATCTAAAAAAGCATTAAGTTCTACAGTACTTTTATCATTTATATATATTTTACATCTATAATAATAATTATAATTAGTTTTCAAACTTCCAAAACTTTTTAAATATTTAAAATATAAAAATAAACTTATCAAAATTACAACAACATAACTAATACCTAAACCATTATCAGTAAATACTAAACCATTATTACTATAAGAAAATTGATTACCTAAAAATTGTATAGAACCACCTAACAACATACTAACTAAATAAAAATAAGTTAAATTCTTAAAATAATATTTTCTATCTCTATAACCAAAACAAATAAAT
>JAZOOK010000090.1:0-5041 GCA_045654965.1 Candidatus Coprovivens sp.
AGTTATTTGTATTTATATTATTATGGGCTAAGTATTTAAAATCATTTATTCCAATTATAAGTTTTATTTCAGCTGGATTTACTATTGCACTTAGAGATGTAATATTAAATATGTTTGCTGGTATTTATATAAAATTAGTTAAACCATTTGATATAGAGGATAGAATAGAAATTAATAATTATAAAGGTGATGTTGTTAATATTAATTCTTTAAATTTTGAATTGTTAGAAGTAGATAATACTGATATGATGGGGCAAAGTACTGGTGTAATTACTCATGTACCTAATTCAACTATTTTTAGTCATCCATTAAGAAATTACGATAAAGCATTTAAATATGTATGGAATGAAATAACAGTTGAAGTACCATTAGATTTTGATATAGAAAAAGTAAGAAAGACATTATATAGAATAGTAAGTAAGAATGATGTAATCGATAAAGTACCTGAAATAGTAAAGAAAGATATTCAAGATATATCTACTGATTATAGAATTTATTATAGTGAGTATACTCCAATAATATATTGTAAAGTAAAAGGTGACTATGTAGAGTATACATTAAGATATTTAGTAGATCCTAGAAAAGCTAGATATGTTCATTCTAGTATTTGGAAACACATATTATTAGCACATCAAAAAGGTGAAATAAGATTATATAATAAAAGTGTAGAATATAATATGAAAGAAACTAAAAATAAAAAGTAATTTTTAGTTTTTTTATATGTTATAATGTTTAGAGTAAGATGGTGGTAGTATGAATAATAATGATAATAATTATATAAATCCTAAGACTGGTTCTGGATATGTAAGCTCTAGTGATAATAATATGGATGCATCAATAGGGTTTGTTTTAATTGCTATTGTTGTAATTATAGTAGGTGGGATATTCTTAATATTTAATAATGATGATGTTAAAGATACATTCTTAGGAGAGTTGGAAGATATAGTTGAAACTATTGGTGAAATATTTGAAGAAGATTATGATGAAGAATACTATGATGAAGATAATTTAGATGATACTTATTATGATGAAGATATAGATGAAGATAATGGAGATGTACCTAGTGTTCCTGCTACTACTTATAATATAGATGAATTTACGGTAATAAAACCTAGTAATATTGCAGTATTATCTGATAGAAATGATAAGATAGTAGTATGGATAGGAAGACAACATTATATTTCTTCCGTTATGCAATCTGTAGAAATAAAAAAAATAATTGAAAATTATAATGTACCAGTTTATCATATAGAAACAACAGGTATATTATCTGTTGGATTAAATCCAACTATATATAATCAATTTGAATATAATATGTTGTCATATTTATCTGGAGATGGGATATATAATGATTATATGAAAGATTATTATACTACTGGTAGACCAATAACATTAGTTATTAGTAATAATAGAATAATTGAAGCATTTGATGGCTATACTGAAGCTAAAGATATTGAGATCGCTTTGGATAGACATGGAATAACAAGAAAGTAGGGAGTTTTATGGAAAACACAGTTAATAATACAAAAAGTAATTCAGATACAGTGATCTTATTAGTTTTAATATTAATAATGGGATTACTTATGATAGGTGGATATCTATTATTTAAAAAAGAAATAAAAGTATTAAATGATGAAATAGTTCATATGAAAGAAGTATTAACAGAATATGGTATTTATATAGATGAACAACCACAAATTAATAATTCATATGATACTAGTGTTTATAATGTAATTAAACCATCTGATATAGCTAATGAATCTAAGGGGAAGACAATAGTTTTATGGATAGGTAGACAATCTTGTGGATATTGTGGGATGTATGCTCCATATATAAAAGAAGCATCTGATAATTATGGAATTAAAGCTTATTATGTAGATTTAGCGGATTTAATAGATTTTACAGTTGCTCAACCATATATTACTGATGAAGTAGAATTTGATATTTTAAGTAACTTAAAAGGTGAAGGTAAATGGGATGGATTTGCTAATGAAAATGTAGGTGGTACACCATTAACATTAATTATTAGAGATAGTAAAGTAATTGGTGGATTATCTGGGTATGCTGATACTAATACAATAATGCAAGTATTTAGTGATGCTGGTTTAAAACAAAAATAGTTGTTGATAAGTTACTAAGTTATTAACAAGTAATATAAAATCAAATTATATTTATATAATAAAATAATATATTTTTAGTTATTGTAGATATATAATTATTTTGATATTATTTATTTAGATATTTGAAAATATAGCCGATAGAATTTATCTATTGGCTTTTTATCTATAAAAAAGAGGTATTTATGAAGGAATTATTACCAATATATACAGAAAGATTAAAGATAATTGAAACAAGTGTAGATGATATTGATTTAATCTTAAAGATGGATAAACAAGAGAGTACACAATTGTTTTTGGGTGGAATAAAGAATAAGTCTAGGGAAGAAAGATTAGACTTTTTAAGTAGAAAAAAGAATTCATTAACAGTATTACTAGATAATGAAAGAATAGGTTTTGTTGGACTTAAAGTGAATGAAGATAAATCTGAAATATCTTATATATTTGATAGTGATTATACTGGTAAAGGTTATTGTAGTGAAGTTGTTAAAGTATTAATAGATATAGCATTTAATAAATTAAATTTGAATAAGGTATATGCTTATACTAAGAATGAAAATATATCTTCAATAAAGGTATTAACAAAGAATGGATTTGTTAAAAAAGATAGTAATGATAAAGAATTTATATATTATGAATTAGAAAGAGGTAGTTTATGAAAATAATTTTTATAGGTGGTAAAGCAAATAGTGGTAAGGATACTGCTGCTGAGTATATTGATGAATACTATAGAAGTAGAGGATTAGATGTAGTTAATATACAAATATCTTATTATATTAAGATGTATGCTAAGGAGATAGCTAAATGGGATGGAGATAATGAAACTAAACCAAGACAGTTATTACAAGATTTAGGTACTGAATTAATAAGAAAACAAATAGATGAGTATTTCTTTATAAAAAGAATAATACAAGATATAGATATCTATTCTAGATATTTTGATATTATTACAATAAGTGATGGTAGATTACCAGAAGAGTTTGCTGCTGTTAAGTTAGCTTATCCTGAAACTGTTACAGTACATGTTACAAGACCAGGTTATAGTTCTAAATTAAGTAAAGATCAAAAAGCTCACGTTACTGAAAGTTTGGTAGATGAAATTGATTATGATTTAGATTTGGTAAATGATGGAACATTAGATGAATTCCAAACTAAATGTATTGAATTAGTAAGAGAAATAGAAAAGAATACTAAGTTTGAAAGACACGTAGTAAAAAGACCTGTAGTAAAAGAAGGTTAATTATGGAATTATTAAATGTATATGATAATGAAGGTAATCTTTTAGATAGAGTTGTACCTAGAGGAGATAAATCAGTAGTACTTAGTGATAATGAACATATAGGTGTTGTAGTAGTATTTATAGAAAATAGTAATGGAGAATTCTTAATACAAAAGACTTCTGTAGAAAAAGGTAGTGAATATTCATCTACTGGTGGACACGTAGATGCTGGTGAAACACATTTAACTTCAATACTTAGAGAGATTAAAGAAGAATTAGGAATTGAAGTAGATAGTCAAGAATTAGAATACTTAGGATATATGTTATATGATAAACCTATTAGATTTATGTATTACTTAAAGAAAGATATAGATATTAAAGATATAGTAGTTCAAGAGGAAGAAGTAGAGTTTGTTAAATATATGAGTATTGATGAGATAAAAGAGATAATTAGTAGAGAAGAAATTACTAAGTCTCATGGAATTATATTTAATAAAATATTAGAACTTAAGAATAAATAGATATGTTATAATCAAGTTGTGGTGATATTATGGAAAAAGTAGGAATTATATTTGCTATGGAAGAAGAACTTCTAGCATTAAAAGAATATTTAGAATTAGAAAAAGAATATGATATATTTAATCTTAAATTTTATGAAGGAAAGATTAATGGTATTGATTGTGTATTAGTTGAAAGTGGTATTGGTAAAGTTAATGCTGCTAGAACTACACAAATACTTATAGATAATATTAAAGTAGATTATATATTTAATATAGGTGTTGCTGGTGGTATAGATAACTCTTTAAAAGTAGGAGATATAGTACTAGGAGAAAAGTTAGTACAACATGACTTTGATATAACAGCATTTAATCATGCTAAGGGATTTGTTCCTGGTGTAGGAGAAAGTGTTAGTACTGATGAATACTTATTACAAGTTGCTAGTAAAGTATTTGAAGAAGAAAAGATTAATCATTTAAAAGGTGTTATTGCTTCTGGAGATATATTTTGTACTGAAACTTGGATGAGTGAAAAGATAAATAAAAAGTTTAATGCTTTATGTGTTGAAATGGAAGGAGCTAGTATAGCTCAAGTATGTTATCTATCTCATGTACCATTTATGGTAATTAGAAGTATTTCAGATGTACCTAATAATGATAATGTAGTAACTTATGAAGAATTCTTAAGTAGTAGTTGTAAAGTAGTAGCAAGTGCTATGAGTAAAATACTTAAGGTATTAAGTGAAGATGAATTAAACGACGAATAGTCGTTTTTTTGTATAGTGAAATAAAAAAGATATTTTAAATATATTTACATATGGTATAATTTATTTAGAATATATCGGAGGCGGTAGTAATGTTAGATAGACTATTTGGAACAATAATGCATAATGCAGGTAATGCAATAGGTAATGCTATTGGAGAAAGTGTTGGAGATGTAATTGAAGGCGCAACTCAAGGTATTACAAACGAGATGAATGCTAAGAATCAAACAAGACAAAATGAATTACAAGCACAAGTACAAGCCCAAAGAACTCAACTTCAAATGCAAAATCAAGCTCAAGCAGCTGCTATGCAAAGAGAAATTGATCAAGCTAATGTAAGTCATGAAGTAGCAATGAATAATATGAGAAAAGTAAGTGAATTACCTTCACATTGTCCTCATTGTAATGCACCAACAGCACAATCATTAAATTGTGAATTTTGAA
>JAZOOK010000091.1:0-2266 GCA_045654965.1 Candidatus Coprovivens sp.
TGTATATGCTAATTTTAATTTAAAGGAAGTTATTAATGTATTTAACATATTATTCCTCCTTTAATGATTCTATTATTTTATCTTTTAATTCTTTATTAGATAATGATTCTCTATCTATTAAAGTTAGTTTACCTTTATTAAGTATTACTATTTCATCACATAAGTCTAATGCTAGTTCCATTATATGAGTAGAAAAAATTAAAATACGATTTTCTTTTACTGATTTAAGTAATGTTTTCATTTCTTCTGCTACTACTACATCGAATGATGTTAATGGTTCATCTAATAGTAAAATATTAGTTTCTGACATAATATTAACTAACATTTGCATTTTGTTTTTCATGCCATGAGAGTAATCTTTTAATAGTTTATCTCTATCTTGTTCTTTTATTTTTACCATATCAAAATATTCATCAATAGTTTTTGGTTCTTTTATCTTTTTATTATTTATTTCTAAAAAGAATTTTAAGAATTCTCTACCTGTTAAGAATTCTGGTACGTTAGGTGTAGAAACAACATAACCGATGTCTTCTGGACCTATTCTATGTTTTTTAGTTTCTTCTAAATAGATATCTCCTTTATCTATTTCTAAGTCTTCATTTATACAATTAAATAATGTTGTTTTACCAGCACCGTTTCTTCCTAGTAATGCATATATTTTGCCGTGTTCAAATTCAAAATCTATTCCTTTTAGTACTTCATTTTTTTCATAATTTTTATATAAGTTTTTAATTACTAATTTCATATTACTTCTCTCCTATTGATTTTATTATAACATTAAAAAAAGAAAGTTTTATACTTTCTTATAATATATATAGATGTTCTATAAGTATTTTTATACCCATTAATACTAAGACTAAACCACCAAGGAATTCAGCTTTACTTTTGTACTTAGTACCAAATTTATTACCTAGTATTACTCCTATTACTGATAGATTTAATGTAGTTATTGTTATTATACTAGAAGATACTATTATATTTACTTTTAAGAAGGCAAAAGTTATTCCAATAGCTAGTGCGTCTATACTAGTAGCTATAGATAATGGGAACATAGTTTTAAAGTCTGCTTTATCATTACATGAATCTTCTTCTTTAGAAAATGATTCTCTTATCATGTTAGCACCTATGCTAGTTAATAGTACAAAAGCTATCCAATGATCTATACTAGTTATTAAATCACTAAATGTTGTACCTAGTAGATAACCTATTATAGGCATTAGACCTTGGAATATACCAAAATATAATCCTACTATTATACTTTTCTTAATATCAATTTTTTTCATTGATAAGCCTTTGCATATTGCTACCGCAAATGCGTCTGCTGCTAAACTAATTCCTATTAGTAATATTTCTATAAAATTTATATTATTCCTTCTTTCTTGAAGTAATTTTATTTATTATATTATATTTATCTTTTTAATATTTTTTCGTTGTATAAGTTATTATATACTTCTAAAGAAGAGAGATATTCTTTTTCAGTGAATGCACATAATAATACATCTATATCATAATCAGGATTTTCTTCTTTAAACTTTTTATATGCTTTTATACATTGTTCAGTAGAAGTTGAAGCTGGATTAGGTAGTCTTCCTCCATATATACCTGAACTTATTAATGGAAAAGATATACTATGTAATTCATTATCTTTTAATACTTGTAATGAATTGTAATAGGCATTTAGTAATTTATCGAAAGATTCTGGTGTTATATTAAAGTTAGGTCCTACTGCATGAATAATATAATTACAATTAAGTATATTGAATGAAGGTGTTATTACTGCTTCTCCATCTTGTAGAGGAGTTTTTATTTTACTACAGTATTCTGTTAGTTCATCATAACCAGCCATTTTATAAATAGCTCCACATACTCCGTTACCACCTAGTAAATGTTTATTAGCTGCATTAACTATTGCATCTACTTGTTGAGTTACACTTGAATCATTTATTAAATTTAATTTACTCATAGATATTCTCCTTTGTTTATTTATTATAACATACTAATTAAATGCTAATTCTACATTTAATTCTTCGTCTTGAATAGCTATATATAAGAATATTAATCCACTTATTAAGATAAGTGTAGAAGCTATAAAAGATAAAGTAACTAGTTCTTTTTTCTTTTTAGTATCTGTATCTTTTAAATTATTAAAGTCTTCTAAAGAATCTAAAAAGAAATATATATATACTATTACTAATATACTAAATATAATAATAATTATAGTACGATATTTATCTTTACTAGATTCATTACCTGTTAGAAAATAATT
>JAZOOK010000092.1:0-8836 GCA_045654965.1 Candidatus Coprovivens sp.
ATATGCATTGGAGTACGAACACCTGCAACAACGTCTTCACCTTGTGCATTTGTTAAGAATTCTCCGAATAGACCTTTTTCTCCAGTAGCTGGGTCACGAGTAAATGCAACACCAGTACCACAGTCTTCTCCCATGTTACCGAATGCCATTGATTGTACGTTTACAGCAGTTCCCCAAGAATATGGAATGTCGTTATCTCTTCTATATACGTTTGCTCTTGGGTTATCCCATGAACGGAATACAGCTTTAACAGCTCCCATTAATTGTTCTTTTGGATCACTTGGGAAGTCAGAACCGATTTTAGCTTTATATTCAGCTTTGAATTGTTCTGCTAATTCCTTTAAGTCTTCAGCTGTTAATTCAACGTCTAACTTAACACCTTTTTCTTCTTTCATTTGATCGATTAGTTCTTCGAAGTATTTTTTTCCTACTTCCATAACTACGTCAGAATACATTTGAATGAATCTTCTATAGCAATCATATGCCCATCTAGCATTTCCTGATTTTTCAGCTAATGTTTCAACAACTTCTTCATTTAAACCTAAATTAAGAATTGTATCCATCATACCTGGCATTGATGCTCTAGCACCAGAACGAACTGATACTAATAATGGATTTTCTTTATCACCAAATTTTTTACCAGTGATTTCTTCCATTTTTGTGATGTACTCATTAATTTGAGATTGGATTTCTTCATTTATTTCTCTTCCATCTTCATAGTATTGAGTACACGCTTCTGTAGTTATTGTAAATCCTTGTGGTACAGGTAGACCAATGTTAGTCATTTCAGCTAAGTTAGCTCCTTTACCTCCAAGTAAGTTTCTCATTGTAGCGTTTCCTTCGCTAAATAAGTATACATATTTGTGCACAATGATTCCTCCCTTGCCTTATTATGTCACATAGATATTTTACCACAAATTAAAAACTCGGTAATTATAAACGACCGAGTTTTCTTAAACTTTACACATACTTTCTAGTATATGTATATATTTTACGTTTACTTTATAAATATATTTTTTATAGTTATAAAATTAACTTCTAGCACCCATTAAATTACTTGATGAATAGTGTTTTAATCCTTTATTAAATAATATAAATGATAATGATACGAATACAATAGTTGAAACTACTAATATAATTAAATTTAATGGATTAAAACTCATAATTAAATGTACTGGTATCCAGCAAGCAAAACCACTTGGTACTATAGTGAAGAATATTATTTTAACTGCTCTACTAAATATTACATCTGGATATAAAGATGAGTTTAATAAAGCATTGGTTACTACTCCTGTTATTTCACTAGATTTGAAGAATCTAAATGTTAATGTATTGAATATACATATTGTACTTGCATATATTAATGATCCAAATACTATTAGTATTGTATATAATAAGATATTTTTAATACTAAAGTTGAATATTATTAATGCAATGTAACCATATAATAAGTCTCCCCAAGCACTTGGTTCAGTACTAGATGTAGCTACATAACATAATGGGTTTTTAGGTGTAGTTAAGAATGCATCTAACTTACCTTCTTCGATATAATTAGGTATTTTGTTGACGCCGTTGAATAATATATGTGCTAGTCCGTAAGCACCACTAGATATGGCCCAGAATAACATTACATCATTTAATGTATAACCACCGACAGTTTCTTTTATGGCAAAAATAGTTAACCATTGGATTATGAATGTAGCGTTATTAAAGATCATCATTATTACGGAGGTTAGGAATGCTACTTTATTTTCCATACATTTCATCGTGTTATATTTTATACCTAAGTACATTAATTTTAAGTTACCTTTAACCGCCGTTAACATTTAATTTCTTCACCCCTCTTCTATATACGATTGATAATAATACTGATACCACAATAATTGTTATTATTTGTGATGTTAAAACTGATATTAAAATGTCTAAATTAAAATCTATTATTAATTTAGCAGGTCCATATGATACACCATATACTGGTGTAAATTTTATTATAGTTTGAATAAATTTTGGAAACATTTCTAATGGGAATAATACTCCAAATATCAATACAAATTTTTGATATACCATTTGAAATGGATGAGAGTCTTCTACCCAGAATGCAGATAAACTAATTAAGATTCTTACCATACCAAATATTAATACTGCAAAGAAGAATACTGGTATAGCTGGTATTAACGAGATAGGATTAAATCCTTCTATTGGACCAGCGAAAGTTAATCCTAAGATAACAGCTACTATTAAGAATAAGATAAATCTTATAAATGTATCTGCAATAAATTTGCATATAGTAAATAATATATAATTATATGGTTTAGTTACTTGGTATGCTATGTTTCCACTTTTTATAGTATTTTTGATTTCGTCTGTTGCTACTTTGCTACCACTACCGAATGTGATTATTTCTGCTAATAATAAATACCATATCATTTGATTGAATGAGTATCCATTGATTAGTGTATTAGGATCGCTATATAAGAAGTTCCATAAACTAATTAATACCGACATTACTACTGCGAATCCAATGAATTTAAATACTAAACTTGATGAGTATTGTAATGTATCATTGAATGTAGTTTTCATTACGTTTAAGTACTTTTTCATTTTTTTGTACCTTGATATATTGAACTAATAATTGTTTCTAATGGGGTATTAGAGATATTAATGTCAATTATTTTATCAGGATCTAATAATTTAATAGCATCACTGATAGTTTTTTTAGTTAAGTCTACTTCTAATTTTAAGTTATAGTCTTTATCTTTTAAGATAGTTATTCCTTCTACATCGTCTAAATTAATTTTAGTGTTCATTTTAGCTTCGACAATCTTTTTATTTAAGTAATGGTATTTTAAGTTTTCCATTGAATCATCTAATACTATTTCGCCGTTATTAACGATGATTACTCTTTTACATAATTTTTCGATGTCACCAACGTCATGACTAGTTAAGAATATTGTAGTATGTTTTTCTTTGTTTAAACGTTTTATGAATACTCTTATCTTTTCTTTAACTACTGGGTCTAAACCGATCGTTGGTTCATCTAAGAAAAGGATTTCTGGTTCATGTATTAATGATGCAACTATTTCACAAATCATTCTTTGACCTAATGATAATCCTCTAACTGGTGTATTTATGAATTCGTCTAATTCAAAGATACTTTTATATTCTTCGATACGTTTTTCTACTACTTGTTCAGGGATGTCGTAAATTGCTCCGAAGAATTTGAAGTTATCATATGGTGTTAAATGGATCCAAAGTTGTTCTTTTTGTCCAAATACTGTACCTATTTTGTACGATAATTCTTTTCTTTGTTTTTGTGGGTTGATACCCATTACTGATACTTCTCCTTTTGATGGGAATAATATACCAGTTAACATTTTTATGGTAGTTGATTTACCTGCACCATTGGGACCAATAAATGCTAGTATTTCCCCTTTTTCTACAGTAAATGATATTTTGTTTACTGCTTTTTTATCTTTGTATTTTGGTTTAAATATGGCTTTTATGCTTCCTTTAAGACCTTTTTCTTTTTGTTTTACTTTAAAGGTCTTGGATAAGTCTTTTACTTCTATTGCTTTCATAATTCCTCCTTTATTTCTTTTTTGTTATTGCTAGGATGTGACCACTATATCCAATTAGGTCTTTTCTGTTACATACTGATAGATGGTAGTTTATGTAGTGTTTGTATGTTTCTTCGTCCATGTTGTTTATAGTATCTGCTATTAATCTAGCTGGTCCATCTGTAGCTATATAGTCTTCTATAGTTATTGTTTCTTTTTGTAGTTCACCAATAACTTCGTCTATGTATGACATATAGAATATGTATTCTGGTTTGTTGTTTGCTTTATAGTTTTCGTTAACCATTTTGTCTTTACCGAAGTTGTTTACTAGTTCGTTTCTTTTGAAACCCCAGTCTAATATACTTATATCTGTTAAGATGAATGCATACATTATTATACCGTCTTTTTTAGTTACTCTTATTGCTTCATCTATAACACGTTGTCTTTCTCGTTTATCGAATACGTGGTATAGGGGACCTAAAACTAGTGTTATATCGAATGTATTATCTTCATACTGTGATAAATCTATGGCATTACCTTGGTGAGCTTTGATATTTAAGTCAGGAGTAATTTTTGATTTTAAGATAGATAGGTTTTCTTCTGATAGTTCTATTGATTCTACTTCGTAACCTAATCTTGCATAATATAGGGAATAAGCTCCTGTGCCTGCTCCTACTTCTAATATTTTATCTCCTTTTTTAAGGTATTTATCTATGTATGTAGTTGTTGTTATAAGTTCTATTTTGTGGGTATTATCTTTTGTAAGTCTTTCATCTTCGTCATAAGTTTGTTTATAGAATTCTTTTACTATGTTATCTATTTCTCGTTCCATAATACCTCCTTACAAGTCTAATTGCATTTTTATTTTCTTTTCTTTGAATCCTTTTTTCTTGTAGAATTCGATTGCATTTTCGTTGAACGACCATACATCTAATATAATATTATCACAATTATTGTCGATAGCTATATGTTTTATTTCTTCGATAAGGTGTGAACCTATTCCACGGTTGTGTTCTGTTTTTTTGACACCTAATTGTTCTATATGCATAGTCTTTCTTTTTTTAGTACGTTTTCCTTCTTTTACAGATATGAAAGCATTGATAAAACCTATTATTTTTATTTCTTCTGCTACTAGAAAGAAATTGTTTTTGTCCGCTAGTAATAGTTCAAATTCTTCTTTTGTAAAAGGATCTGCTTTTTTGAATATTTTCTTTTCGTTTTGTTGGTGGAGATCGTGCACTTCTTCGAATATTGAGTGTATTTCTTCGAAATCCATCATTGTTGCTTTTTTGATGACCATGATACCCACCTCCTAACTATTTTATTTTTTTAATATTTTTGGTTCATAAATTTCTTTGTGGTTATTTATGGATTCATCTACGTTAATTATATAGCGCCATACTAGACAGTGTTCATGTTCACTATAGTATTCATCTATTCTTATTGCTCCTAGAGCTTCCATTGTACGAGATGATGCTAAGTTAGTTGAATCACAGTCTAGTACGACTTCTTTTATACCTAGGCTTTGACATCGTAGTAAGGCTAGATAAAGATTTATTTTGTTATAGCCTTTGTTACGTTCGCTAGGTCTTATCCCGTAACCGATATGGCCACCACATTCTTTTAGTCTTTCGTTTAGACATAGACGGATGTTTATCATACCGATTATTTTGTCTTGTTCGTTTACAAGGTAATATGTTTCTGCTGGTACTCTTTGTTCGTTTGGAATACACATTCGATCTTGATTAAGTTTATCTAGCCAACCTTGATAGTTGTCTAGATAGCGATCTAATCCGCCTGAACCGTTTATGGGAGAACCAACATTTATATGTTCTTGAATATAGTCTATACCCTTTTCCATGTATTCCATGGAGGGTACGACGTGTCTTAAACGTTCCAATTTAATCTTCCTTTCTTATTTTTCTATTTTTTGTCTTAATACAAAGTTATTTATATCGAATTTACCATCTTCTATTACAAAGTCATATAAAGCTTTTAGATTATGTCTAGCTGGGATATCGAAACATTTTATAACAAGTTCGTTGAATTCGTTATTTGGGAAGTTACCAATATCGTATTTAGCTCTATATTCTTCGTCTTTGAAGAAACGTTCTATCTTTTGCTCTGGTAGAATACAATAGCCGTTATTTGCTAAGTAACATTCTACTAGGTATTTTAAACATAGATAGTATTGTAGTTCGTTATGATGTTTAGCTGCTAGATATTCGTCGAAAGCATGCCAACAAGCATAGTATTTCATGATGTCTTTTTCTGGTTGTTTTTCTTTTGCTTGTTTAGCTTCTTCTTTTAGTATTTCTACTATACCGTTTTTATCTAATAGTACATGGCCATGTAGTAACATGTTTGCCATACTTCCACCATGACCTCTTTTATCTTCTTCTAGATATTCTCTTACTTTATGAATGGGGTTTATGAAGTATTCTATTAGATAACCATTAACTAGTTTATTACCGCGTTCACGATAATTTGCTTCATCATTTAATATTACATATACATCTATGTCACTATATTCATTTTGATTACCTACGGCATAACTGCCAACTAGTAATATAGCTTCTACATCTTCTTGATGCATATATGGTTTGATAAACTCATTTAGTGCTAGTTTCCACATGTTTATCACCTCTCCTTCTTTTTATTCTTTTTTATTTACGTTTTAAAGTTAAATTTAGATTATGTTCATAATATTCTTTTAGATAATCTAAATATTCTTGATAATATTTTTTTAGATATTTATATAGTTGTTTTTTGTAATATCTTAAATCATCTTTTGTATAATTCATTTTGTATCACTCTCTTTCTAATTTCTTCTTAATCTCATGTAGATGTCATCTACAGGGTTGTTGTTTCTAGTTGTTACTGCAGTGATACGGTTGTATTCTTCAAAACCTAATCTTTGATAGCAACGTATAGCTCTTTCGTTATGAGAGAAAACTATTAGTCTTATTTCTTCTAAGTTAAGTTCGTTAAATCCGATTCTTATTAACTCTGTTATTGCTTCTGAACCTAGACCGATGTTTTGAAATGTAGGTGAAATAAATATACCTATTTCTCCACTACCATTTTCAATATCATGAATTGAACAATTACCAATGAATTCATTTGTATTTATGTCTATCATTGAAAATGTATAATCGTTTTGGTGTCTTTCGATCCAAGATATGCTTTGTTCTCTAGTCGTTCCTTCTTGCTCGTTTTGAAGATATGTATTTATACTTTCGTTATTCATGTTCTCGATGTATGCTTCTAAGTAACGAGTATTTGGGACGAGTGAATAGTATACGGTCAGTTCTATATAGTATTTCCATTGTTCTACTCCTTTCTATTTAGATTTTTTATCTTTTAAAATGCAAAAAGAGCCACATATAAAGATGTGACTCCGAAATAATCGTGTAGGAATTATAGTTCCCTATGTAGCTTAAATATACATACTCACTAAGAGTACGATTTACCTATTGAGAGTAAGATATTTATGTATGCATAAACAATCATACCCGTTAGGAATCGTACGATAAATTGTAATTTTTCTTTTAGTTTAAATGTGACACAATAAATCCATGTATATGACATCATAAATATCACCTCTCTTTCTTTTAGTTTTGTTCGTAGTATTAAAAGATATAAAAAAGCCACGAATAAAACATTCGTGACTCCGTAATACGTGTAGGTTCTTCGCCCAGCACAGCTCGTTTTATAAACTTATGTGCTCTCACTTGAATAGAAAATAACACATTTAATTTTCTTTGTCAACATTTTCTCGTTGTCTTGGAAAAGTTTTTAAATAAACGCTTCTTAATCTTTCATTTGTTATATGGGTATATATCTGTGTAGTAGATAGTGATGAGTGACCTAATAGTTCTTGAACACTTTTTAGATCTGCACCATTATTTAATAAGTCTGTTGCAAAGGTATGTCTTAGTACGTGAGGTGAGATATTATGTTTTAAAGATGCATCTCTTACTACATTATCTATTACTAGTTGGATGCCTCTAGTAGATAGTGGTTCTCCGTTATTGTTTAATAATAGAATATTAGTTTTAGTTTTATTTAATAGTTGTGGTCTACTTTCTTCTAAGTATAAAGTTAGATACTTTTTAGCGTAATCTCCGAAGAAAACTATTCTTTCTTTAGAACCTTTACCTAATACTCTTATTTCTTTAGAAGATAGGTTTATACAATCTAATGATAGATTAGATAATTCTGATACACGTAGACCTGATGCATATAGAAGTTCTACTATAAGACGATTTCTTATACCTAATGGGGTTTCTGTATCTATTGAATCAAATATTTTTTGAAGTTCATCTGATTGTAAGAAGTTAGGTAGTTTTTTATCTTTTTTAGGGTTTTTAATCAATTTAAATGTATTTACTTTAACTACTTTTTGAATCATAAGATATTGATAGAAATGTCTTAAAGTACTTAATATTCTTGATATAGTTGTTTTAGAATAATTTAAATCATCTAAGTATTTAAGATATGTTCTTATTTCATCTTTTGTTATAGAGATGTAATTAATACCTTTGGCTTTTATGAAACCATAATAATTATCTATATCTTTTTGATAACTAGTTATTGTTGTTTCTGGATATCTTTTTTCGTTTTTTAAGTATTTTATAAAATCTTTAATATGTTTTTCTAGCATGTATATCACCATATATATTTTAACATATAAAAAGCAGATTGCTCTGCTTTATTTTTTTCTTGATGTGCGTGGCTCTTCTACTCCGAAGTATGGTGTAACTATTATACCTCTATCAGCTAGTTCGTCTGCTGTTAGTTCTTCTCCTGGATACATCATTTCTATTTCTTCTGGAGTTAAGAATTGTTCATGATCATAGTCATGTTCTTCTTCATAAGCCATATTAGATATAATCACTTGAGCTGCTACTTTAGTTGTTGATTGTTCGCGTAATGCTTGACGTGCTTTATCAGCAGTAGATTTTGCTTCAGTAGTTTTTGTAACTTTCTTAGCGGTTTTCTTTCTAATACCAAGTTCTTTTCTTAAGTTAGATAGTTGTTCGTATCTCATACTTCTTATTTCTTCATCACTTGGTCTTACATATATTTCTGGATGATTATTATAATAAGCTATTATTTCTTTTGGATATTCATGCATTCTTTCTTTAGTACGATTATACATACTAAATAATTGAGCATGATTTTTAATACCTCTTAGATATTCTTCACTATAATAAGTATGTTCTAGAAAATATGCTATTATGTTTTCTTTTTCAGTAGCACTTAAGTACATTATT
>JAZOOK010000093.1:0-22499 GCA_045654965.1 Candidatus Coprovivens sp.
GTTAAAATATGCTATAATGAAATTACTTAAGAGGGAGTAGTTCCATCGAATAGATGTGATAATCCAACTATTTGGGTCAACAAAGGCCTGGATTATATAAATAAATAAGAACAAGACTTTTATGGTAAAACATAAAGGTCTATTTTTCATCTTAAGGTAGAAGGAAGGTTTATTTATGAGTTTTAAAGTAAACGTAAAAAAAATTGTTAGTTTAAGTGGTGTTGTATTAGTATTGGTTGGTTCATTAACAGCTTGTGGAAAGAAAGCAGATTGTAATGTATCAGGTAAACATGCCCATCTTTATACTAATGAAAAAGGATATGTTAGATATATAGATAAAGAATATTTAACTTATGAAGGATATGCTAGAAATGAAGAATATAAAGATATCGAAGGATCTGAAGAGTTATATAAATTTTTAGATAAAAAAGATTTAATGAGAATTGATGATAACTTAGATTTATTGCTTGCTGTACAAGGTACTAACAATGATTATACTGAGTATAGATATAGATATACTTATATGCAACCAATACCTCATTTTAGAAAAATAGGTAAAGTTTCATCAGTATATTATACGTATATACCTCAAACTAGATATTCTTGGACTAGTGATCCTAATCATTCAAGATTAACTGGTGAAACTAGATTATGTCATCATGTGTATGTGGCATATAAAATTGAGAAGGATGATAAAGGTAAATATGTATTGATACCTAGTCCTCAAGTAGATGATATAACTACTGTTATGGATGAATATCCTTATATTAGTAAGAAATATTGTATGGTAGTTACTATAGATGGTAAAGAAGCCGATTATGAAGATGGTAAACAAGAAGATATGTCAGCAGATGATAAAAAAAGAGCAGAAGAATATGATGCTACTCAAGGAGAAGAAACTACAATAGAACAACAATCTTATACTGAAGAAAAGGGTAAATCTCTAGTAAAGAGATATACTAATGAAACTTAGATGAAAGTCTAAGTTTTTTATGTAAATAAGAAAATTATTTTACTCGTTATGTAATGTAATCCTATGTTATAATATTTTTAGAATATGGGAGTGGGTGAAGATATGGATAATACTGAACAAACATTATATGGTATTCCTCTTTCTGATTTAAAAGGCACTGAATATGAAGGTGGAACTTATTATCAAGCACCTGGATATTGTTTTTATGTACCTGATGATGTAGAAGACTCAACACCTGCTTTTATTTATTATCCTGGTTCTGGTGGATCTGGAAATGATGCTAAGTATATAAGAGAAATGATTGCTAACAATTCTTTACAACAAATAGTAGTTATTCCTAATGCTAGTAATCAAAGAAATGCAGATGTAAATTATTACGGTTTGATAAATAATATTGGAGAATCTAATAATGCTAATATAACTAATATATCTACAATGGGATTTAGTGCTGGAGGACCTTCTACTTATAATCAATTACTTTATAATGCTAAAACAAATCCTGATGGAGGACCTTATAATACAGTTTTCTGTGATGTAGTAGGTTTTTGGCCTAAAGAAGAAGATCTTGCAGCTATAGCTGCTACTGGATCAACTGTTATGTTTTTAGAACCTTCTTGGAGTAATAGTACGTCTAGTCAATCTAATAAAATGGCAAAAGCGGGTATTAATGTAATAGTCGCTACTGCTACAGGAAATCATGGGGCGCATGTTCCGTTAAATAGTGAAGCCTTACAAAATGGTATTATCGATTACATTAGTGGTGTATCTAATGAGTTAGCTAATTCAGATATATATACGTTTAATAAATATAATGCAGAAACAGGTACTTGGGAAGTAATTACTATAGATCAACTTGCTGAATTATATGAATTTAGTATATTTGATACTAGTGATCCTTTACGTTATTATGAAAAATTGTCTTCTATAGAACCTTTAGAATCTAGTAATAGTTTCTTGGGAGATAAAATAAATAATTTAAGAACTGCTATTAGAAATACTAATTTTTTAAGTAGTAATATTGGTGTTGATTATGCTAGTACTACTAATATACCTGGTGTTGAAAGTGATATAGTACAAAGTTTCTTTACTAGTACTTCTATGTTACTTAATTTACTTGAAAAAGATACTTCAAAGATAATAGATATAGGTAATTCAATAGAAGATATGAATGCAGAATTAGAAGTACAAGCTAATGAATTAAATGATCCTAATAATATAGTTGTTGACAATAAGAATAATAATCAAACTACTACGGATGTTTATACTGATACAAATACAAGTACAAATAATAATACAAATACTAATATTGTTGTTCCGCCGGTTGTTGATAATACTCCAAGTAATAATGGAAATAATGGTACGAATAATAGTACAAATAATGGTACTAGTGCACCTGTAGTTCAACCTAATAATGGAAATAATGGTGGCAATTCTGGTGTTGTTATAGATGAGACTAATGCTGTAATTGCAACGTTAGTTACTAGTATTTCTAAACAAGTATTAGATTTAGAAGAAAAAGTAGAAGATAAAATAGATAAAGATATTAAATATGATAATGAAACTACTATTAATAAGGAATTAATAGATAAATTCTTAAAATATGATGAATTGTATTCTGATGATAAGATGCTTGTATTTGATGGAGAAGATGGAAAATATAAGATTGTTATTCATCATGAAGAGGGTAAGGTAGTAGGATTAGAATATTATTATGATTTAGGTGATAAAACTACTGCTACTAAAGCATTAGAATTAATGAAAGAAGACTTTTCTGATTTAGAAAGTGTTAAACAAGAAGGTCAGTATGTTAAATTAACATTTAAAGATGATTTATATAAAGATTTAAGTTTAGATGGACTTAAAGAAGTATATAAAGACTTTGATGAAATAAAGAAACCGGAGGTGGAATAATGCCTTTATTAAATAAAAGTGATTTAAAAATGGCTAATTCATCTGGTGCTTATATGAATGCGTTAATTAGTGATCAAGAAGATGCTCAAGAAATGATTAATGCAATTAATGAGTTTGTTTCTAGTTCGACAGAACATTTAAAAGGTGAAGCATATGATGCAGTAAGGAATCATTTACTCACTTATATACCAATTTTACAAGTTAGAATTAAAACTGCTACTTCTATAATTGATGCTATTAAGAGTGCTAATAATTCTATGATAGATTATATGGAAGAAGAGAGTGTTTTAGACACTAATGAATTAGATCAATTATATACAGAATATAATTCTTATACAGCAACAGCACAAAATAGATTAAATAGTGCTAGTGCGTATGTAACTCCTGAAGCTAAGAATCAAGCTATGGCGGAATATGAACAATATGCTAGATTAGCTAAAAAAGTTAGTAAGAAGATACAATTATTAGAAGGATTAGCTAGTAAAGATAATTCTGTTTATGGAAGTTTATCTTCTTTAGAAGGAGAAATAACAGCATATAAAAATGCTATAGGAGATATAAATCCTATAAAATATAGTACAAAGTAATGTTAAGTAGATGTCTTAGATATTGAAATGAGAAAATAAATGTTGCTATACTTTAATTAAGATTAAGATATGATATGGAGGTATGAGTATGTCTAGTGATATTTTTGGAGCAGATCCAATGGAATTACAAGAAAAAGGAAATCGTATTAATAATATAGCTGTACAATTTAGAGATAATTATACAAAAGTATTTACTACTGTTGATGAAATGGTAAATAGTGATTATCTTGACCCAGCAGCTAGAGCAATAGCAGAAAATATACATAGCTATAGAGATGAGTTAGCTAATATGGCTAATGTAATTGAAGGTTATGGAAATTATTGTTTAAAAGCTGGAAATGCAGTTATCAGTAATCAAGATGATATTATTTCTGGAATAGGTGGTGCTAATCGTGGCTAATAATGGACTTAGTACAAACATTACATTTAGTAATGTTAGAGATAAAGCTGCAACTATTAAAAATTGTTCAGCTAATATGGATAATATGTTTACTGAATTTGGTAATTTAGTAAGAGAATTAATTGGTAAGGGAGCTTTCGTTGGTTCTGCTGCTGATACTTTTGAAGATAAGTTTAATACTTTAAAAGGTAGATTTGATTCTTATATTAGAACTGTAGATCAATTCTCAAATACTATTTCAAGTGCTGCAGCATCAACAGAAGATACACAAAAAGCATTAGAATCTGCTGCTCAAGATTTAGCAAGCTAAGAGACTTTATTAGTCTCTTTTTTTATGTTCGAAAAATCTTTTTAATTTTTTGTTAAAAAGTTGTTGACTTTTATGTTTGTTATTAATATAATGTTAGTAAGAAGAGGAAATAACCTCTAAAAAATAATTTATGTGTTATTAACAAAATAATAATAACATATAATAAAGGGAGATTAATATGGAAGTAAGTTTTACTAAAGAAGAAACTATAAAATTAATAGAAGAATACTATAAGAGATTAGAAGATAGAGAAGTTACTGCAAGCATTTCATCTAAGAAAGGATATACTGGATGGCAAGATGAAGAAGCTTGTGTTACTACAGTTACAGTATCTGAAAAGATGGAAATAGCTGGTATGGAAAAAGAAGTAAAGGAGACAATTACTACTGATCAATTAACTACGTTATTAAAAGCTTTATTTGAATTATATGAATTTGATTTAACTAGTGTAACTATCAATGACGGACTTAATTCAAGATGGGAAGGTTATGGATATAATGAGCATGAAGTTAAGAGTGCTTATTGTAAAGGGATAACAGTTAATGTTAATAAGAAGAAGAATCACACTTTAGGAAAGAGACCAAATAATAATAAATTTTTTTAAAAACACTTATTAACAAAATGTATAAAACACAAAGGAGAAGTAAATATGAGAATAGGAGTATTTGGAGGTAGTTTTAATCCACCACATAAAATGCACTTAAATATAGGATTTCAATTAGTTAATAAACAATATGTTGATAAAGTTATTTATGTACCTACTGGTAGTAAATATAAATATAAGAATAACTTATTACCTGATAAGAATAGATTAGAAATGTTAGAAATATTAACTAAGAATTATGAATACTTAGATGTAAATGGTTATGAACTTAAAGATGAAGTTGTATATACTTGTGAAACGTTAGCTTATTTTAAAGAAGTTTATAAAGATAATGATATTTACTTTGTATGTGGAGCAGATAACTTAAGTTATATAGATAAGTGGAAGAATGGAGAAGAAATACTTAGGGGTTATAAAATATTAGTAATGAAGAGAAAAGGTGAAGATATAGATGAACTATTAGAGAAGTTTAAAGAATATAAACACAATATAGTAGTTGCCGATGTAGAACAACAAGATATATCTTCTACAGATATTAGAGAAAGATTAAAGAATAAGGAAGAAGTATTAGATGTACTTGATAAAGAAGTTTATGAGTATATAAGAAAAAATAAATTATATGAATAGGTGAGGAAATATGAAAAAGATATTAAATAAATTTAATTGGTTTGAATGGGGAATGATTATTGCTGTTATTGGATTTACTATTTACTTTTCAGTAATTAGTGAAGGAGTAAGTTTATTTTATTTGATTATTGATGGTATAGCAGCAATAAGTGGAATATTTTGTGTAGTATTGTGTGCTAAAGGTAGAAAGAGTCAATATATATGGGGACTTTTAAATGTAATAGGTTATGTAATTATTGCTTTTATTAATAAGTATTATGGTGAAGTAATGTTAAATGCTTTATATTACTTACCTTCACAATTTATAGGTTATTACTTATGGAATAAGAATAGTAATCAAGATAGTGGAGATGTTAAAGGTAAGAAGTTATCTATTAAACAAAGTATTATATTAGTTAGTTTAATTACTGTAGGAGTATTTGGGTATAAATTATTGCTTGATTACTTAGGAGGTGCAGGAACACTACTTGATAGTGCGTCTACTGTTACTAGTTTAGTGGCTAATGCATTAATGATGATGAGATATAGAGAACAATGGTTATTATGGATCATTATAGATGCAATTACAGTAGTTATGTGGGGATTAGCAGGAGATTTAATAATGGTAACTATGTGGGCAGTATATTTAATAAATGCTTTCTATGGTTATTATAATTGGACTAAAATAGCAAAGGAGAATTAGTATGTATGAAGTTGGTATGTATGGAGGTAGTTTTAATCCATTACATTTAGGACATGTAAATGACATTATAATGGCTTCAAATCAATGTAAGAAGTTATATATAGTACTTAGTGTTACAGATGATCCGAAAGAGATAGATCATAGGGAAAGATATATGTGGTTAAAAAGTGTTACTAAACATATGGAAAATGTAGAAGTAATAGAGATATTTGATAAGAATACGTCTAAAGATACATATGATTGGGAAGCTGGAGCTAGAGATATAAAAGAAACTATTGGTAGACCAATTAGTGTAGTATTTTCTGGAGATGATTATAAAGGCAAGAATAGATGGGAAACATTATATCCTGAATCTAAGATAGTTTATTTTCCTAGAAGTGAGATAAATATATCTTCTACAGAAATAAGAAGTAATCCATATAAGTATTATGATTATTTGCCTAGAGTAGTACAACAATACTATGTTAAGAAAGTATGTGTTGTTGGTACTGAAAGTTGTGGTAAAAGTACATTAGTTAGAAACTTAGCTACATATTTTAATACTACTCATGTAGAAGAAGCTGGTAGATATATATGTGATGATGCTGGTGGTATTGATAATATGCAAAAATATCATTACTTTGAAATATTGTTTAAACATAAACAATTAGAAAAAGAAGCATTAACTAATGCAAGAAAAGTAATGTTGGTAGATACTGATTCTTTAATTACTCTTTATTACTATAATTTAGGATTTAAAGATAATGATCCACTAAATCAAGCATTTAGTGATGTAGCACAAGGAATAAGTGTACTTAATAATTATGATTTATATTTATTTTTAGAACCAGATGTAGAATGGGTACAAGATGGTACTAGAACATATGGAGAACAAGTGGTAAGAGAAGATAATAATCTTACATTAAAAGAATTACTTAAGAAAAATGGTATAGAGTATGTAACTATTAGAGGTAATTACCAAGAAAGGTATGAACAAAGTAAGAATAAAGTACTTGAATTAGTAGGAGGTGTTTAAGATGTTTGTAGGAACTGATGTAATAGAATTTATTAATAAAATAATTAATCAAAGTGATGTAAAAGATAAAGATAAAGTAAAACAAAATATAACTAAGTTTAGAGAATACTTAAGACTTACATGTATGTGTGATGAAGCTACATTAACTGATATAGACTTAATACTTAGTTGTATTGATGAATTAATGATACTTAAAAGTAAATTAGGTATAGTTGATGTAATGAGTATATTTGAAGGTAGAGAAGAAACTAAGCAACCTAGAAGATTAGCTAAAACTAGACAGTCATTATATGATGAGAAACATTATAGACATTATAGTAGTAGTAATAATTCTAGTTGTGGAAGTGATAGTCCATCATATTCATCTAGTTGTGGTGGAGGAAGTGTAAATAGGAGATGTTAAGATGAAAACTATTAATTTGTTCGGACATGATATTATTGTTAGAGATACATTATGTAGTACTAATAAAGATGATTTAAAGAAAGTAGAACCTAGTTTAAGATTATATATTAAGTTAACTGATGCATGTAATGCTGACTGTTTATTTTGTGCTAATAAAGAATCTAGAGATTTTGGTAATTTAGATTTTAAAAAGTTAGAATTTGTTATTAGGTATTTACTTGATAGAGGTTTATTACATGGTATTAGTATTACTGGTGGAGAACCTATGATGAATCCAGATAAGATGAATAGTTTATTGAATTTAATATATAGTATAGATCCTAGTATGGAAGTAGCTATTAGTACTAATGGATATAATTTAAGAAGTTTTTTAGATATGGAGCATGTTGATAAGTTAGAATCTATTCACATATCTAGACATCATTATGATGATGAAGTTAATTATAGTATTTTTGGTAGTAGAGATGTTGCTAGTACTGAAGATATAATAGCTTTACAAGAAGGATTAGATGATAAGAGAATTATTAATATTAATACTTTAGTTATGAAAGATTATATAGAAGACTTAAGGGAAATAAAGAAAATGCTTAACTATGTTGGAGATGTAGGGGTATATAAGAATGGTTTTGTATCATTAATGAAGTGTAATCGGTTTAGTAGAGAACACTTTATTAATTTTAACGATATTTTTAGCTCTTTAGACGAGAATTTCTATCTTGGACACCATTTCTATAATGGAGAGTATTGTGAGTGTGTAGATGGTGTTTATTTAACTGATAAAGATAGAATAGTAGAGTTTTATGCAAGAATGGTTAAAGAATGTCAGTGTCCTTATACTACACAGTTAGTTTATACATCTGATAATAAAGTTACAGCTGGTTTTGGAAAAAGACTTTTATATAAATAATAATAAGTATATAATAGGTATTTAAGTAAAGGTGATATTATGGCGACATTTAAAGATATAATAGATGAATTAAAGGTAAGAGGAGAAACTATAGCTACTATGGAATCTTGTACTGGTGGAGGAATAGCGGATGCTATTACTAGTATTGAAGGAGCTTCAGAAGTATTAAGATTCAGCGCAGTTACTTATTCTAATGAATATAAAATTAAAATGGGTGTTAGAAAAGAAACAATAGATAAATATAGCGTTTATAGTATGGAGACTGCTTATGATATGAGTGAAGCAATATGTAAGTTTGCTAATTCAGATATGGGAGTAGGTATTACTGGTAAATTAAATAGAGCAGATATTAATAATAATTATGGTAAAGATAATCAAGTATTTATTAGTATTTATTATAAAGGTAGACATTATGATATAAGTGTTGTTGTAGATAAGAGTAGTAGAAAAGATAATAAACTAGTATTAATAGATATGATTATAAATAGGATAGGTGAGATACTATGGGGAGAAGAATCAATAAAGTAAGATTGTTTGTTAATGATAATGAAAAGTCTAATATAGTAGCTAAGGATTTGGAGTTTGAACTTAATAAATATGGATTTAAGATAGTTAGTAAAGGTACTTATGATTTGGCTATCTCAGTAGGTGGAGATGGATCTTTCTTAAGAATGGTTAAAGATACTAAGTTTAATGAAAGTGTATTTTATATAGGTGTAAATAGTGGTACTTTAGGTTTTTTACAAGAAATAGATATTAAAGATACTGTTGATTTTGTAAAGAGATTAAATAGTGATGAATATAAAATAGAAGAAATAAGTGTTCAAGAAACTAAAGTAATTACTGAAGATAAGATATATAACTATGATAGTTTAAATGAGATTGTTATAAGAAATAGAGAATTTAATGTATTAAGAGTACCCGTATATGTAGATGATGAGTTATTAGAGAATTTCTCTGGTGATGGGTTACTTATAAGTACTAGTACAGGTAGTACTGCTTATAATATGAGTTTTGGTGGTAGTATAGTTTATAATACGTTAAGTACTTTATCTATTACTCCAATAGCACCACTTAATAATAAAGCTTATAAGACTTTATTTAATAGTGTTATAGTCCCTGGAGATAGAGTTATTACTTTAAAACCTAATAAAGATTATAAAGATTTATTTATACAAATAGATGGTGTTAATAAGTTAATTGATAATGTTATAAAAGTAGAAACTAAGATAGATAAGAAAAGAATTAAATGTTTACGTATGAATGATTTTCATTTTATTAAAGTTATTAATAATAAAATATTAAGTGAATAAATAAAAAATAGAACTAGGTTAGTTCTATTTTTTGTATATATAATTTTTTGTTCCATAGTAGCCAATTTGTTCTATTGCATGTGATACTTCTTCAATATCTTTGTCAAAGTCATTTTTAACCCAGTAGTTAACTACTCCAAGTGCACCATTAAAAATAAAGATGGCTGCATAGTTTATTTCTGATTCAGTGATTTCTGGAACATCATTCATCCATTTGGCTTTACACATATCATATGCAACTTCTAATACTTCATTTAAGAAATATATATTGTTGTTTGTATTAAATAATATTTTTACTAAGTCTTTGTTTTCTAAGAATACTGCTAATATTTCTTTTGAGAAAGCACCAACAGTACTAACACGAGTAGGATCTTCTAAATAAGGTTGTTTAAGTTCGTTTATAAAGTCTTCTTCTATTTTGTCTAGTAAATCATAAACATCTAAGTAATATCGGTAGAAAGTAGCTCTATTTACATCAGCTATTTTGCATATTTCACTTACTGTTACTTTCTTTATATCTTTTTCTGATAATATTTTTATTAAAGTATCTTTTATTATCTTTTTTGTATATTTTGTTCTTCTATCCATAGTTAGCTCCTTTTTTTAAACAATTTATCGTTTATTGTTTAATAATTATCAATAGTTAATCATATTGCCGGTTGATGTTAAATATAAATAAATTATATAATACAAATGATGATTATTCAACAAATGTTTAAAAATTAACTTTTGTTGATAATTAGGGAGGTTTTAGTATGAATATACTAATGGATAAAGTAAAAGAAACAATTAATAAGATTACTCATAAGAAACCATGGGATAAGTATTATAGTAAAAAAGATAGAAAGGTAAATGTACCTAATTTATCTGTTTATGAATATTTAAGAGAATGTAATAAAGATAATATGGATGCTACTGCAATAAATTATTTTGGAAAGACAATGAATTTTAGATATTTATTTGGTGAAATTAATTTATGTGCTAAAGCATTACGTAGTCAAGGTATTAGACCTGGGGATGTAGTTACTGTATTGATGGCTAATACACCAGAAGCAGTTATATCTTTCTATGCAATTAATAAAATTGGTGCTATTGCTAATATGGTTCATCCATTATCAGCAGAAGAAGAAATTAAACATTCTTTAAATGCTACTAAGAGTGTTATGTTAATAGCTATTAATGTTAGTTGTAAGAAAGTAATGAATATCATTGAAGAAACAGATGTATATAAGACTGTTGTTGTATCTCCTAGTGATTCAATGCCACCTTTATTAAAATTTGGATATAATTTAACACAAGGTAGAAAAATTGAAGTACCTAAAAAATCAGAAAACTTTATGTTTTGGAATGATTTCATGAATAAAGGTAAACATTATAATCAAAAAGTATTAGTTAAGACTACTAAAGAACAGGCTTGTGTAATTTTACATAGTGGTGGTACTACTGGTACTCCTAAGAATATAGTGTTAACAAATGGTAATTTAAATGCATTATCAGTACAAGGAAGAATTATATTCCCAGCTATTGAATCTGGAGATATGATGTTGACAATATTACCTTTATTTCATTGTTTTGGTTTATGTGTATGTGTACATGCTGTTATGTGTTTAAATGGTGGGTGTGTTTTAGTACCACAATTTGATGCTAAGACAATGGATAAGTTATTTAGTAAATATAAACCATCTTTAGTAGCTGGTGTACCAACATTATTTGAAGCTATGAGTACTAATAAAAAACTTCAAGATATGGATTTATCATTTTTAAAATATTGTATTTGTGGTGGAGATTCATTAACTGAAGCTAAAAATATTGAATTAAATAGATTCATGGATAGTCATGGTGTACAAAATCATATTATTCAAGGTTATGGTATGACTGAAACTTGTGGACCAGTAGTTGCTGGTACTATGGGAAGTAATAAACCTGGTATTATAGGTATTCCATTACCTGGAAATGATATGAAAATAGTAAATATTGATACTAAAGAAGAAGTACCTACAGGGGAAGTAGGAGAGATATGTATTGCTGGTCCAGTAGTAATGCCTGGATACCTTGATAATGAAAAAGAAACAAATGAAATGTTAGAAAAAGATGAAAAAGGTACTGTGTGGGTACATACTGGTGATTTAGGATTTATGGATGAAGATGGCTTATTACATTATGTTCAAAGATTAAAGAGAATGTTAATAGTATCTGGATATAATGTATATCCTTCTCATGTAGAAAATATATTAATGGAACATCCTGCTGTACTTAATTGTGGAGTTATAGGTATACCTCATCCATATAAAGTTCAAGTACCTAAGGCTTTTATAGTTCTTAATGATGGATTTAAAGCAGACAATGCATTAAAGAAAGAAATTAAGGAATATTGTGAAAAGAAAATGGCTTTCTATATGATACCTAAAGAATTTGTATTTAGAGAAAGTTTACCTAAGACATTAATTGGTAAAGTTAATTATAGAGAGTTAGAAGCAGAAGAAAAAGAAAATTCTAAGAAATAAAAAAGAGCTATTTATTTAGCTCTTTTATTATGTTATAAAGTTCTTTCCATGTAGTTGTTTGTAATCCATTATATGATTCGTTTTTATTGAATAGAATAGCTTGTAGGCCATGAGCTTTAGCACTTTCTATTTGTTTGATATTATCGTCTATTAATAGATCAAAATTATGTTCTTTACAATAAGAACCTTTATCTCTAGCGTTAGTATGAATATCTTCTATGTTTATATTATTTTCTTTTAATGCTTTAGAGATACGTTCTTTTAGATTAGTATATCTATCATCAGGACGTGAAGTTACTATAGAAACTTGATGTCCATCTTCTTTTAGAGTATCTATTATTGTTGATGTATCTTGTTTATATGTAGATTCAAATGATAATTGTTCTCTATATGTATTCCAAAATATACTTATGTATTCTCCTGCATCAAATTCATTAATGTTATGAGGTAATTGTTCATTGTAATCGGGATTAGGATTTGATTTTATATATTCTTTCCATAATTTTATTTGATTATCTTTTGTGTTTGTTAATGTGTCATCTATATCTATTGCTATTTTCATAATAAGCCTCCTAGTCAAGTATAGCATATTTTTGTATTTGTGTTATAATACATGTGAGGTGTTATTAATATGATGTATAAAAGTGAAGAAGAGTTTTTAGCCGCTTATAATCCGGAGGAATTTGATAGATTATCTCTTACTACAGATATACTTATTTTAAGTATTAGTGATGAAGAAGTAGCTAACTATAGAAAGTCTAGTAAGAAGTATATGAGTGTTTTACTAGTTAAAAGAGATGATTATCCATTTAAAGGTAAATGGTGTTTACCAGGTGGCTTCTTAGATGTTAAAGAAGATTTAGAAGATTGTCCTAGAAGAATATTAGCTAGAGAAACTAATTTACATGATATATATTTAGAACAATTATATACATATGGTGGTGTACATAGAGATCCTCGTATGAGAATTATTTCTACTTCATATATGGCTTTAGTTGATAAGAATAGATTAACTGATAAGTTAAGTGAAAATGCTTCTTGGTTTAATATTACTTATTTTGAAGAAGGTAATGAAATATTAGTAGTACTTGATAATGGTACAGATACTTTAAAATTTAAGATTAAGAAGACTTTACATGAGAAGACAACTGATAGATATAAGTTTGAAATAGCAGAAAATAATGACTTAGCGTTTGACCATCCATTAGTAATATGGGCTGGTATTGAAAGATTAAAGAATAAGATTAGTTATACTGATGTAGTATTTAATATGATGCCAGAGTTATTTGCTTTAGGGGATTTACAACAAGTATATGAAGTTATTTTAAATAAGAAGTTATTAGATCCTGCATTTAGAAGAATTATTGCTGATAAAGTAGAGAAGACTGAATTTGTTAAGACAGGTGCAGGTCATAGACCTTCTGTATTATTTAGATATAAAAAGAAAGATACTAATGAATAGTATCTTTTTTTAATCTATTACTTTTACTCTTATAGTATACATACTTTTGAATTCGTTTCCTTTATCAGTACTATGGAATGTTGTTTGAGATAGTGTCATATACCCATTAGTAACTTTGTCTGCTGTTATTACCCAGTCATAGTTGTCTCTTTCTACAAATGTTGAACTATCATATCTATTTACATATGGCTCTGAGTGAGCGTCAAAGAAGTTTGTCCAACTATTTTTATCATTTTTTTCATCTCTATAACCATCAGCTGTTGTTCTAGTTAGTTGTTTTATTTGTCCTGCATTGTCAGATAAGTTTACTGTAAGACGAATAGTTTCTCCTTTTTTTACTGTTATACAGGCACCATCATATAGTCTTTCCCCATTATGATATACATGTAGTTTTTGTGCTGATTTGCCAGGTGTTGGTTCTTTATCATAGTAAGTTCCTTGTTTATCTATTTGTATAGTACCAGCATTTTCGCTTGATGTTTTGTCTTTATTAAATGGTGTTGCTTGTATTGTTAAGTAATTGTCTATATTAGATATTTTTGTTTTTGATTCTTTAAATAGATTTGCTGTATTTTCGACGATTGTTGGGGGTAAATCAACATATTGTTCACTATATCTATTTGTTATATTGGCTAATTTATTTTCTATTTGAGACTTTATTGTTTCTGCTTTATAGATAAATTTATTTTTTAAAGCATTTAAATTATCTTTATTATTTTGATAATTTGGATCTTGAGTATTTAAATTATTTATATTAGTTTGATATTCTTTTATTAGTTTATTTTCATTGTCATATTCATCTATTAGTAGAAGTGCTGAAGTAAGTTCATCTATGTTGTGTAGTTGAATGTTTTTGTCATTTAATAGGTTTGTTAAGTTTGAACTTTGTTTTTTTGCAGCGTTACCTTCCCATGATGAAAGAATATCTGTTTTTGATATGTTTGATAATATTTGTTTTGTTGTTTGTGTTTCGTTATTTAATTTAGTGGCATAGTTTGAATATGTCATGTAATCACCTTATTTTTTATTTATTATAATCTATTAATAAAGTTCTTTACAAGTGCCAGGAGAAGGTTCATAAAAACAATGGTTTTTGTATTTGCCTGATAATGATTGGTCATACCAGGTTTGTTTGCAGGGATTGTTGGGACCTGGAGCATAGAACCAAAGAGAGTGGGTAGCTGGGTGATAATATTCACCTTGAATAACTCTTTTTGCTAAATTTTTTTCTTGGGTAGTAGATCTTGATTGAAATAGAGAAGAGGATGTACCAACAAATTGATTTGGTTGATATATAGCATCAGTAATAGTACGTATATTTTTGAATGTGAGACAGTTTGCTATGGTTCTATTTATTACTACGTTACCGACCATTAACATACCTAAATTCCCTTCATTTAGTGCTTCAGCACGCATTATTCTTGCTAGTAGGTCTAATTCTTTACTATTGTAGTTTATTAACATATAATCACCTATTATATGATATGTAATATAAAAAAAAGATATTATTGTTTAATATCTTTTCTTCTTTTTATAACTATTATTGTTAGAATGATAAAGAATAATATGAATAAAATACTTTTTATGAATTCATAATTTGGTTCTTCTTCTTTTATGTAAAGTTTATGTTTGTTTAGTTTTATAGTTATTGGTTTGTTTTTGTAATTGTTAGCATTTATTTTCCATGTATGTGTATTGTCTTTTATTGTGTCAGCATTGGATTCTACGATATCGTATTCGCTAGTAATGCTTATTGTATAAGTTTTTACTTGTGGATAGTAGTTTTTACATAGGAATTCATTGCTTGTTGATAATGTGATGTTATTATCATATGTTAAGTTAAAATCTTTATAACATTTTCTTATTTGAGACATTGCATCATATTCATTGTAATTGAAATTGTATGTGTACTGATATCCTGTTTTATCTTCTGTTGTAATTAAATCTCTTTTGTAAAAGTCATGACCGTTTTCCCATTCTCCTAGTTTTTGAGTGAATAGGTCAGTTGTAGCTTTGTTAGCATTGTTTATGTTGTTACTATCAGTCATTATAGTTATTTTGTCATTTATAGTATTTTTTGTTATGTCGATTTCGTAGTTTGCTGTACAACCTGTTAATAAAATTATAGTTATTAACAGAAATAATATTTTTTTCATGTAGTCCTCCTTAGCAACTTGCATTGCAAGAACCAAAACTTCCACCTTGTACTTGCGTAGGTTCAATATGCCATGGTTCCCAAGACATTCTAAATTTTAAACCATAGTTAGCTGCGTTGGCATGAACCCATTTTGCAGCATTGTTACAGTCCCAACCACCACTACAACTTGTTCCGTTGAAACTTAAGTCTGCTGCGATGCCAAATCCGTGTCTAGAACCACCAGGACATGCTACCCATTTTCCTCTTTCGCTACATGGACGATTTGAATTATCCCATAAGCTTCTTTGGCTTGAATATGAACGCCATCCGCTTGTAACTGTTACATTATATCCTTGGGCTTGTGCGTCACTTAATAGAGCATTTAATCTTTCCCAAAAGATTGGATTTAGACCATATCCTCCGGATTGTTTTGGTATATCAGCTTCGCTAGTAGCTCTTCTGTTTGGTAGATAGAAAACACCATTCTCAACTTTTACGCTTCCGTATTCTCCACCTGATATCGAATCTCCGTCATAGTTTCCGGCTTCATCATTTTCTTCGTTTTCTTTTCTTTGTTGTTCTATTTGTTCATTTCTTTTTCTTTCTTCTTCTTCGCGTTTTAAAGCAGCTTCTTTTAATTCGGCTTTTGTTTTATTCTTATTTGCTTTTTGTTCATTTGCTAAATCAACTTTTAGTTGTTCTATTTTTTCAACACTTGCTTCTGTATAATACTTTGTAATTGAAGAATCATCATAACCTTCGATTAGAGTAAAAATTGCAGATAATAAAGTTGGTAATAAAAATATTACTAAACCGGATATAATTCTTGTTACAATCATTTTTACAGTTGGTCCGGGGGCATCTGGTTTTACTATATGTTTAGATAAATCAAACATTGCCATTATCATTACTATAATAGGAACTATAATAAAAACTATATTCAAAGCATATTTTAGTATTAAACCTACTTGATAAAAGCTTATTTCATTTTGTATATTACTTAAAAGTTGCATATTTATCGACCTCTAGACCATTATAACATTAAAAATACTTGCACATTAAAAAAATTATGATATAATGAAATTGCTTACTTTTTTAGGGGTATAGTTCAATGGTAGAATAACGGTCTCCAAAACCGCTGATGTGGGTTCAACTCCTGCTACCCCTGCCATTTAGAAATTAAGTCCATTTTGGACTTTTTTATTTGCTCTTTTTAAAATATTTGTATGATATAATTATGTTATGGGTGATGAATATGATTATTTTAAAAGACTTTATTAAAGATGTATTAAGTTTTTTTGTATTTTTAAGATTTAAAAATATATGGCAATTAAAAGAATATTTAGTAAAAAATAAAAAAGAATCTGGAATATGTGCTAGTGTGTATTCACATTATATTGAAAAGAAAAATAGTTATATAGGAATTAGAACTAAGTTTCTTAATGTTCCATATTTTCCTCATGGTTTGATGGGTATTTTTATATCTGATGAAACTAAGATAGGAAAAAATGCTGTTATATTTCAAGGCGTTACTATTGGTGCTGTTAGAACAAAAGGTAGCAAAAATATAGGTAATCCAACTATTGGAGATAATTGTTATATAGGAGCGGGAGCTAAGATAATAGGTAATATTAAAATAGGTAATAATTGTCGTATAGGAGCTAATGCTGTTGTATATGAAGATATGCCTGATAATAGTGTTGCTGTATGTGCTCCTACTAAAATAGTTAAGAAAGATAAAAAACTTGATAATAGATTTTATGTATTAAGACCTAATGGCGATGTTGAATATTATGAAGATGGAGTATTTAAAAAAGATAAATAGGGTGAAATTTTGTGAAACTTATTAGAGAAAGAAAAAGAAAAAATCGAAGAATTAAGTATAATGAAAAGAATTATATTAATGTTAATTATGTTGTAGATGGTAAAGCTGTAATACCAGTAGAACTAGATAATACTAATGATTTATTTATGAAACATGATTTTAAAAAGTTTGAATTATCGGATGATGTTTGTAAATATATAGAAGAAATAGCTTATATGATTCCTATGGATATGGACATTGTAATTGAATTACATTGTCCTAAAGTTGATGAAGAGACTAAGACTAAGATGGTTAAGGCTATTAGAAATAATTATGGTATGGATATAGATGATCTAGATTATGACATTAATAAGGTAAATAGAAAGTCTATTATTTATGGTTTAATTGGTCTATTAATTCTTGTTATTAATTTAATTACTGAAAAATATATAGGTGCTGTATTATCTAATTTTATATGTGTTGTATGGTGGGTTGCTATATGGGAAATGGTCGAATTACAAACTATTGAAAAAACAGACCTAAAATGGAAGAGACTTAACTATCAACAATTATATGATGCGGAAATTACTTTTGTATTTGATAAATAGAAACTATTATAGTTTCTTTTTTTGTTGTATAATGATAGTAGGGTGGTTATATGGTAGAGAAGAAGAGAGATAATAATATAGACTTTTTTAGAGGGATTGCTGCAATATGTATTATATTTATACATACTGTATTTTGGAGTGGCACTTCATATACATCTCCCGGTATGAAAAGTCTTTCTTTATTAATAGATGTTCCTATATTTATTTTTATATCAGGAATGAGTTTTAATTATAGTAATTCAGTATTTAAAACAATTAAAGGATTTACTAAGTTATGGCTTAAATATATAGTGTTTGTTATATTTTACTTTGTTTTGATATTTATTTTTAATAATGAACATTTTTCTGTTAGTAATATATTTAAGGCTATGTTCTTTGTATACTCTGGGAAAGATATGTTTCCAGCTGTATCTAGTTCTTTGTGGTTTATGTTTATGTATTTAATAGTGTCTTTATTAGGAGATATTATTATATGTGTATACAATAAGTTTATTAAAGAGATAGATTCTTTTAAATATATATTAATAGTATCTTTTATGTTTTATGGTATTTCATTATATAAACCAGGTTTTACATTTATAGGTACTAATATATTTATGTATTTATTTATATACTTATTGGGATATTATTTGTATCACTTTAAATTAAAGAATTGGAAATGGTTTGCTGTTTTATTAACTGGTTGGTTTTTATTATATATAGTATTTATATTTTATATGGGTTTAGATTTTAATTCTATGCAAGTATATAAATTTCAATATGATATTAAGTATATGCTACATTCTATGTTATCTATATTATGGGTGTTATTTTTGAAAGATAGAATAAAAATAAATAGTGATAATGTATTTGTATTTATTGGTAAGAATGCTTTATTATTCTATTTTGCTCAAGGGATATCTACATCTTTAATGTATTATGTATTACCATATGTAAACGTTGGTATATGGCAGTTAAAGCTGATTATTATGTTCTTTGTTAATGTAGGTGTTACATTTATTATGACTTTATTTATAAAGTTTATTATAGATAGATTACCTGATATAAAGGTAGATGAATTATTTTTAGAAAAAAGATGTTAAAAGCATCTTTTTTATTTAGTATATTAATAATTGATTAATTGACAAATAATGTTCATATGTTATAATTTGTTGCAAGGAGAGATTTATATGACAAAAAGATTTAGTACAATTTGTTGTTGTTGTGAATTAAAAATTTTTTGTCGTGTAAACTCATAACAATTATTTTTAGTTTGATTTAAGAACTTTCTATGTAGTGAGTTTATACATTACTATATAGGAGGTTTTTTTATGTTTGTGAAACAAGTGAATACTATACGATGTTGTTCTATCTTTGAAATAAAAAAAGAGAAGGAGAGAATGATATGAGTATAGATAAATTAATAGGTAATACACCTATGATAAAAATTAAAGTTAAATATAAGACAAAAGAAATAAATGTTTTTAGTAAGTTAGAATATTATAATTATACAGGAAGTATTAAAGATAGATTAGCTAATTATATAATTAAGGAATCTTATAAGACTGGAGAATTACTAAAGGAAATGCCAATAGTAGAGGCTACTAGTGGTAATACTGGTATATCCTTTGCAGCACTAGGTGCTTATTATGGTCATCAAGTACATATTTTTATGCCAGATTGGGCGAGTCAAGAAAGAATTAATATTATGAAATTATATGGGGCTAAAGTATATTTAGTTTCTAAAGAAGAAGGAGGATTTAAAGAAGCTATTAAGAGAGCTGATGAGTTAGCTAAAGAGATTAATGGTTTTAGACCTGATCAGTTTAATAATAAGTTAAATATAGAGGCTCATTATAATGGTATTGGTTTAGAGATACTTGATAAGGTAAACAAAATTGATGCTTATGTTAGTGGTATTGGTACTGGTGGTACATTAATTGGTGTTGCTAAGAGATTAAAAGAGAAACATAATGTACATGTTGTAGCTTTAGAACCAAGTCAGATGCCGATTATGAGTAAAGGTATAGATGAGGGGAGTCATAGAATAGAGGGGATAGGTGATGATTTTATACCAAGTATTGTTGATAGAAGTATTATTGATGAAGTAGTTACGATTGATGATGAAGATGCTATTAATATGGCAAGAATATTAGCTAGAAAGTATGGTTTGGGAGTTGGAATATCTAGTGGGGCTAATTTAATAGCGTCTATACTTACTGAGCAAGAAAATGTAGTAACGGTATTTGCAGATGATTTTAAGAAGTATTTATCTACTGATTTAACTAAAGATATTAATTTAGATAAAAGCCTTATTTCTAACCAAATAGAAATAATTAGTATAGAGAATGTATAGGGTGATTTTTTGTAATCTTTAATTATTAAAAAGTGATATACTTATAGTGTAGGTGAGTTATATATGACAAAGTTGGCTAAAAGAATGATTATTCTTGGCGCTAGTATTGCATTTTTATGTGGTTTATTTACAAAGTATGTAAGTATTTATTATCGTACTGATTTAGAAGTATTAGATAGTTATAATTCTATCATGATAGATAAAAATGATTATGATGGAATGATTACTTATGGTAATAAGAAAAGTAAAAAAGGAATTATATTTTATCCTGGTGGTAAAGTTGAATATACAGCATATGAACCTTTGATGAAAAGTTTAGCAGATAAGGGTTTCTTTTGTGTATTAGTTAGAATGCCTTATAATTTGGCTGTACTTAATATTGATGCAGCAAATGGAATTCAAGAACAGTATCCAAGTATTAAAAGTTGGTATATGATGGGACATTCGTTGGGTGGATCAATGGCTGGTACATATTTAGTTAATAATTATAGAGATTTTGATGGATTAATACTATTAGCATCTTATGTATCTGATGATTTGAAACATACTGATTTAGATGTTATTTCTATATATGGTACTGAAGATGGAGTTTTAGATCGAAATAAATATGAGAAGTATAAAGTTAATTTACCCGATGATTATGATGAAATGATAATTCAAGGTGGAAATCATGCTTACTTTGGTGTTTATGGAGAACAAAAAGGTGATGGAAAAGCATTGATTTCTAACGAAGAACAAATTAGAAGAACGGTGTCAGTTATTACACATTTAATTTATAAATAAAAAATATTACTTTATGTAATCTTTTTTATTGTGTAGTTACCAATTTGGCGTGCACGATAATTCTTTTTGTATTTCCTCTATTACAAGTATATAGAGTTAGAATTTTATCGTTTTCATTAACATCTACATTTAAATCAATTGTACTTCTTTTTTGTATTAATTTTAAGAAATCTTTGTAGTCTTCTTTTTCTTTGAAATTATTTGTTGATGAGTATTTTTCTGTTGGAATCATATAAACTGAAAATACTTCCCAAGTCATTTTATTTTTAAGAGTATTAAAATATATATATTTATTATTTTCGTGCCAGTCTTCTTTTAAGAGTTTTCTTAAGGTACTAAACATACTTTGATTTAATCTATTATGTCCATAAATTGTAGTATTATCGTTTAGTTCAGTGATGGAATTTTTGTAATCCATAAATATCCAACCAGCGTTACTTTCTTCTTTTTCAAAATTGTGATAAGCATAGTAGTCGTTATTAGTTGATTGAACTACAGAGTAATTTATTTTTGTATCATCAATTTTTATCCAGCCAACTGTATCTTTATTTAATTTAGTTAGTTCTTTAAAATCTATATCCATAATAGGTATAGAGTCATCGTAACTCATTGTTATGTTTGTTATATCTAATAAGTAGTTGTTTATTGAGTGAGTTTTTTTGTTGTCATTATTCCAAGATATAAATATTAGTATAGCTACTATTATTAGTAATAAAGAAGTTATTCTAAAAGTAAGAATAGATAGTTTATCTTTTTTCATACTATCACCTTAATAAAGTATACTAACTATACAATTTCATGTCAAACTTATTCCCGATATCATTGTGGTTTGATATCTTTATTTATATAATAATATTAAAGTAGGTGTAGTGTATGAAGAGAGTGTTTAATAAGTTAGCAGTTTGTATGTTAATACTGGTAATGACTATGGGAGTTTTATTGATAGGAAATACTGATAATGAAACTAAGAGTATGAGTTATGCTAGTTATACAAATGTTAATCCGGATACTTTAAATGAGAAGGTATTTGTTAAGTTAGAAAAAGTTTATAATTTAGCAGTAGAGTTGCTTAAAACAAATTCTGGTTCTCCACCTGATCAATTAACAATGCAGTATATTAGATTAGATAAGTAC
>JAZOOK010000094.1:0-3204 GCA_045654965.1 Candidatus Coprovivens sp.
TTTGGATACTGAGGCTGCTAATTATCAAAAAGATTTAAATTATTATGCTAGTATGAGAAATAATGCTATTAATAATAAGAATGAATTAAAAAGAAAAATTAATGAATTATTGAATTCAATTAGTAGTAGATATAATGAAACGTTAACAGATATACCTGCTACTCAAGTAGTTAATACAGTAAATGCCTTTAAGAGTGTAGATGCTATTTCTACAACTATTGGTGATGCATTTGATATGAGTAAAACTGTTGTTACAGTTAGATCATTAAATGAATCTAACATGAATCCTAATTTTGATAATAGAGAAGCTTGGGTATCTAATAATCCATATTCTATGTCAGGATTATATGGTCAGTGTACATGGTTTGCTTGGGGTAGATTTTATGAAATCTATGGATATAGTCCTGGATTTACTGGTAATGGTAATCAGTGTGCTAGACAACTTTTAAGTGCTCATGGTGATAAGTTTTATGAATCGACAACTCCAGTTCCTGGTGCGGTATTCTCACAAGGTTTAGGTGAACAGTATGGTCACGTTGGTATTGTTCTTGCAGTAGATGAAGCGAATGATAAGATGATAATTCAAGATGGTAACTATAATGGAAAAACAGATAGTTTTGCAGTTGCTCAAGGCGATTGGAAAACTAGGGAGGTATCACTATCAGAGTTTTGTGCAAAACGTGGAGGAGCAATATTTGCTTGTCCAAAGGAAGGTGTGTAGATTGTGGCTAAAGTATATGTAGATCCAGCAGCTATGAGTGAATGGAAGACTCAGATGGATAAAATTAATAAAGACTGTATTAGTTCTATTGAAGAAATTGATAGTGCTATTGCTAAGTTAAATGATTCATTTCAAGGTGATTATGCTACTCAATATGAAGAATCATTTGGTGAGTTTACTAAAAAAGTAAAATCTACGCATGAATCTTTAAGAAATGTAGAAAGTTTCTTAGATACAATTGTAAATGTTATGCAAAATCAATAAAGAAGAGAAATCTTCTTTTTTATTATGATATAATTATTATGGTGATGATATATGTTTTGTAGTAATTGCGGAAGAGAAGGTAAAGAAGGAGAATTATTTTGTGGAGGATGTGGACTTCCAAAAGGACAAAATGTAGTTGTTCAACCTGTACAAACTGTTTCTAATCAACCTATACAAAATATGCCGATTCAATTTGTACAACCTACAAAGAAAAAAATGCCAACTTGGGCTAAAGTATTGATAATAGTGGGTTCTGTTTTATTAGTTTTTGTTTTATGTGTTGTTGGGTTGTTTACATTATTAATAGTTAGTTTTTCCAATTATGAAGAAGAAATATATGCACAAACTGATAGTTTTGTATATGTAGATGGTGATGAAGTACCAACTATATATGAAATAATTGGTGAATATGATATGTGTGATTATCCTAATTATGAATCTTACGATGGAATAGATTATATTACTTATTCTTATTGTGATGATTACTTTGATGATTATGTATTAAATGATTATTTAGATTATTTAATTGAGGGTTATGGAATTGAAGAATATGATATGTCTTCATCATTTAGAAGTGTTATTATAGAGTCAAACGAATTAGGATATTATGTAGTTGTAAAAGCATATATGTATGGTGAATATGTAGAATATTATAGAATTAAAGAAGAAGATAGAGAATATAATGTAGATAATGGTATATAATTATCTACTTTTTTTTGTTATAATTAGTTTGGTGATTTTTATGAATTATGTATATAAAACAAAAGGAACTTGTTCAGTTGAAATATCATTTGATATAAATGATAATATAATTACTAATATTAAGTTTTTAGGTGGTTGTCCTGGTAATTTAAGTGCTTTATCCAAGTTATTAGAAGGTCAAACTGTTGAATATATTGAAGAAAAGTTATTAGGTAATTTATGTGGGATGAGAGGAACTTCTTGTGCAGATCAAATTGCTAAAGCGGTAAGAAAAGCATATGAGGAGATCCATGAGTAGTATCAAAAAGAAAAAAAAGAGAAAGTTGGTTGAACCACTCAAAGTTTCTATGTATGATAGTGTTCCTGATGATATTAAAGTATTATTTGGTAAGTTTTATACTTATTCGTTATTGTATATAGTTTTTTTGGGAATATTGTATCCTTTTATTTTGATGTATTATTTAAATAAGATATTTACTATAGTAATGTTTATTATATTAGTATTGTTATATGGTTATATAATATATGACATCAGAAAAAAGGTAGGTAAGTATAAGTCTAATTTATTTGTGATATTTATAATATTGGTTTTATTAACTTTTTCTTTTTCTATTTTAAAATTTGTTATTTAAAAAACAGATTAGAAGTTTTCTAATCTGTTTTTTTAAGCTCTTTCGCCGTATCTGTTGTTTTCGTCAACGCTTGCTTTTACTAAGTTGATTAAAACAATAATCCATCCTATTAATGGAAGTAGTATCCATAAATAATTCCATCCTGATTTGTTTATATCGTGATGTCTTCTAATTACTATAGCTAATCCAGGAATTAATGTAGCAATTGAATAAATTGAACTTAATATTTCAAGTTGTGGAACAAATCCTATTATAATACCAAGAATTAAACTGATTAAGAAATTTGCTAATACAGCATACCAGTAATCTGATCTAGTAGAACGTCCTTTAAAGTTAAAGTAGTTAGTCCAATATTTTGTATATGCTTTTATCATTTGTATCATCCTTTCTATTATTAGAATAATATTTTTTACGTATTTTGTCAAATGATTAAAAAAACAGTAATGTTTTATTACTGTTTTTTAAATTATACGAAACTACTTAATCCACTCATGCATATTTTGTTAATAAATAATGCTACTGATGATGGTTCGTCTTTACAATTATTTTTAATCCAGTCTTCTACGATACCTATAGTACCATCTTCGATAAAGTTATATATCTTGTCTAAATCTTCACGTGAAGCTTTTTTTAATAACTTTGTCCATTCTGTAATACTTTGGTCATATACTAGACTTAATATTCTTTTTAGGAATGTGTGGTCTCCATTTTCTCCTAGTAATCTTGCGTATATTTCTTTACGTTCAGCAATTGTCTCTATAATCTTGCCTGTAAATGAAATAAGATAATTTCTTTTGATATCTACGATATGTTTTTCTAAGTCTGTTAATAAAGATTCTTCAATTTTTAGAACTAAATCATCTATATCTTTGTAGTATTTATAAA
>JAZOOK010000095.1:0-34635 GCA_045654965.1 Candidatus Coprovivens sp.
GTCTTTGTTTGTAAAATATATAGAGATGTTTAATATAAGAAAAATACTTATTATTGAAATAAATAAAATAATAACTTTTTTATTTAAATTTTTGAATTTTAAAGAAGATAATAAAATTATTATAAAAAAGATTATCGCTCCAGTATCTGGTTCAAGGAAGGTTAAGATAGAAGGAATTAAAGTTAGTATTATTAAGTATAGGGTAGGTTTATTTTTGATAGTTAGATATGAAAGATATAAAGTTAAAGTTAATTTAGTAATTTCGCTGGGTTGAATTGATATTCCTGCGATATGGATCCATGCTTTGGCACCATTTATTTCTCTTCCTATGAATAGTACTAATGTAAGTAGTATTATGGATATAGTGTAGAGTAGTGATGTGTATTTGAAGATAAAGTGTATGTTTAATTTAGATATGAATAATAATGTCATGTAACTTAGAGATAAATAAATTATGTGTTTAGTTATGTAAGGAGTGTTGGATAGATAAACTATACTGATTATGTTTAATATAAGAATTGGTATTAGAATATTGTATTTGTTATTTAGTAATTTTTTCATATTATTATAATGGTCAAAATATAGATAAATATACATATAGTAGATTAGGAGGGATTTTATGAAACTACCTAGTGTTTATGCAAATAGAATTGATAAATCTATTAATAATAATAGTGATTTTTTTAGGAGTCGAGATGATGGGAAGTGTGATTTATCAAAACTCAAGGCGTTATTTGATAGTAGAGGATTTGGAGATAGGATATTTGTAGAAATTAAGACAAAAGAAAAAACAAGTAATGAAAAACTTGTTTTGTGTAAATATAATTATTTTGTAACTATTGATAATAGGAAAATATATTTTGATGATATTGTTGATTATAAAATAAAAAAATAGACTTATGTCTATTTTATTATGTCTTTAATGCAGTCTTTTAATTGTTTTGCATCTTTGCCAAATATTATTTTTAATTGGTTATCTATTTCTACAATACCTTTAGCTCCCAATTTTTGGATAGCAGGTTTGTCTACTTTAGATACGTCTTTTAAGATAACTTTAAATCTAGACATATTACATTCTGCATTTATTATGTTATCTTTTCCTCCTAAGTATTTTATTAATTTATTTACTTCAGAAGAAAAATCTTTTTGATTAATCTTTATAACTACTAGAGCTATTATTATTAAAATTACCAATATAATAATATATTGAAACCATTCCATATCATCACCTATATAGAATTATACTATAAAAGTTATAAAAATAAAAGGGTGTAGAAATTAGCACTATTTTTTAGATTATACATAAATTAATAGTGAGATATAAGAAAGGGTGATAAGTATGTGTAACGAAAAGGATACTAACTGTATAGCAGAAATACTTGGAGTTATATTAGTATTACAACAAAATGTATGTGGTGATAGTTGTTTAGATTCTTGTGATAGACCTATGCTTGGTGGTGGACCTACTTGTTTGGCATGTAATACTAGACCTGTAATGATATATACTTGTGGTGGTGGAAATGTACCTTGGAGTATGCCTACTACTAAAGATTCAACAGCTACTTGTGATGATGATTCAAGTGGGTGTTCTAATGTGTTTAGAGTAGAAAAATTAGAAGGTAATTGTTGTACTTTTAGAGTATTGCAAGATAATCCAGATACAACTAGTTTATATCCTTATGTAGCTACTAATTCTATATTTACTATTAGTTTAGATTGTATTTGTGCATTAAGATGTTTAACTGATACATATATTGAATGTATTTAGAAACAAAATAAAAAGTGCTTAGGCACTTTTATTTTGTTTTGTATAGTCTATATAGATTTATAGATGGAGGATTAAGTAATCTAGCATTTAATCCATTTGAACCAAGACCATTTGTTATATATAAGTCTGTATTTTTTATTTTTTGATAATCTTCATAATATTTAGTGCTGTTTTCTGGTAATAGTAGAGGTTTAGTAAATTTTAAATCTATTATTCCACCAAGTGAATGACCACTTAATACTAAGTTTGGATTGTAATTAATGAATTTATCAAGAGAGTCGGGTTCATGAGTTAGTACTAATTTGAAGTAATTTGTTGTATCTTGGTTATCTATATAGTCTGTTAATATTGTGTAATTTGGTTTTGTTATTATTGGATTATAACCCGTAATAACTATTGGAGTAGTATCTTTATAATATAAAGGTATTGATTGGTTATCTAATAGTGTGAATCCGCTATTTGTTATTATATCTTTATATCTTTTGTTATCTAGGTCTTCGTCTCCATATATAGCATATTTGTATGAAGAACATTTTAAGGCGCTTAGAGAAGTGATTAGTTCTTCTTCAGTTGTTTTTGTTAGGGATATGTTTTGGTCTAATAAATCGCCTGTAAATATGATTATATCTGGTTTTAGATTATTTATTTTGTTTATTATTCTTTCTAATTCTTTTTTATTTATTGTAGTTCCATAGTTTATGTCTCCAAAGTGTACTATTTTAGTACCATGGAATGAGTCTGGAATTAGATTTGATTCTACTTTATATTCTTTTATAGTTATTATTTTTGTTTCTATCATAGTACTATAAGATATTAGTAATATGAATGTTATTAGTATAGTAATTATTATTTTATTTAATAATGGATGTTGTTTTGTTTCTTTAGGAGAATCTTTAGTTTCTTCTTTTTTTTGTGGAGTATTAATTTCTTTCTTAGGACGTTCTTCTATTTCTTCAACATCTTCTACTTCAATTTCATTTTTGTATCTATCTGATCTTCTTTTGTATTTTTCTTCGCTCATATATTTCTCCTTATAATAGGAACATTATTTCTATAACTGCAATTAAATTATGTAGAGCGTGGATAGACATTGTTCCTAAAATATTATTGTGTTCTTTGTATGCGTATCCTAGTGCTATTCCGACAGAACTGTATGGAATTAAGTGAATTAACATTACTAATTCTTTTATGCTAGTTAATGATGATACTACGTGTATTCCACCAAATATTAGGCCAGTTACTAATGCGAATAATATTTTGTTATTTGTGAAGTTTTTAAAGCTTCTTCTGAATACTATTTCTTCTGTAATAGGGGCTAATATTATAGCTATAAATGCTTGAATAAAAGGAGCGGTTTTAAATAGTTCAATATTTGCAGTTTGGTTATCACTACCTTTTATGCCAAGAAATCCTATTAGTAATGATGAAAGTAACATTATAGCAAATCCTATTAACCAGTATTTTATTGTGGATTTATATATTTGTTTATAGTTCTTTTTTAAATCTTTAAAATCTGCTATTAAAGATTTTCTATAAACAATTATATATGTTATAGCCATTCCTAAAAATACTATTAAATATAATATGTTTTCAGATATTTTCTTTTCTAATAGTAAAAAAATAAAAGGCATCATAAAGATGATTTGTAATATGAAGTATGAACATATTACTAAAATGCCTTTTATAAATTCTTTGAAATTAAATTTCATAATTCAACACCTCTTTTTATTTGATATAGCCTAGGTATTTGAACTTGTTTGTTAGTTTTTCTTCTGTTTGGATACCTACAAGTCTTGATGATGTATTTATTTCTTGTCCATCTTTAATAAATATAGTAGTAGGTGTTCCGCTTACATTGGCTATATCATTAATTTTTGTTTTATCTTCTTTAGCAAGTTTATCTAAAACTATTTCATAAGCATAGAATTTGTTTTTTGCTAATGTTCTTTTTAGTATTGGTTTATATTCATGGCAATGACCACATGTTGTTTGAGTATATACTAATACAAAAGATTCTTTATTTTGTATTTTTTGCTCTAATTCTTGGTATGAAAGTTCAATTAAATAACTATCTTCAATTTCTTGTTGTTTATTTAATGTTATAGCCGCATATACTATTGCTGCGATTGCTCCGATAGATAAAGCAATTCCTAAAAAAATCAATAATTTCTTTTTCATTTTATCACCATTCATAATATATCATATTCGAAAAAATACTTCAATTTAATATTGTTATTTTGAATTCTTAATGGTAAAATTATAGATAGAAAATAAGGTTGGTGCATTATGAAAAAAGAAAATGTTTTTTTTATGATTATGGTAGTTGTCAGTTTATTTATGTTTACTGGCACTGTTTTTGCTGAAGAAAAGGTTTGTACAGCAACACAACTTGCTGAGTTACGAGATCTTGCGTCTAATGTTAAGGTTACTTATGCTCCTACTTCAGTTATTGTTGAATTGCCTACACCAGATATTGAAACTGGTGCACATAGTTATACTGCGAGATATATTGATATAAAGGTATTTAACTTGAATTCTAAATTGTATGTTGAAGCGAGCAATAATAAACAATGGTCTAAGGTGGCTACTTTTAATGATTTGGGTAGTGATGGCACATTGACGTTTAGACAAGAAATGATTAATCAAAAAGTAAATTATGAGTTTGTTGTTAAATCTACTGAATATGGTTGCAATAATGAAGTATTGAGAAAGGTGAAGTTGACTTTACCGATATACAACAGATATTCAGAATTAGATATTTGTACGGATATACCTGATTATTATCTATGTCAAGAATTTGTTACTACGCCTGTAGATGGTTCTACTTTCTATGATAGGGTAGATGCTTATAAGGCTAAATTATTAGAGCAAGGCGATAGTAAAAAAGAAGATAATACTAGTGGTATTAATAAAACATTTGCTAATGCAGCTAAATATAAATATTTGATTGTTGGAGTTATAGTTGCGCTTGGTATTGTTATAACTATTGTTGTTATAAAAAGAAAGGAGAATACACTATGATGAAAATTAGCGGATATATTAAAAAATGTGCACTTTTTATATTAGTGTGTTTTTTGCCTTTATTTGTAAGTGCTTGGGACGAAGTTGAATATACATGGTCAGAGAATTTTGGTACTTTATCAGCTGGAGAAGTAGAAACTTCGAGTAATGCATGGTGGGATGTGTATGATTGTAAAACAAACAAAACTGGACCTTTTACGTTCGACGTTATTAGTGAAGATTATGTTTATAAAAAATCTTATTATAGAAGTGTTAAGTTAACTGTTCATGATTATGTACCAAATGATATTAATGGTATTGAAGTTTCTTGTCTTTATTATGATAACGATCAAGGTAATCCTACTGATAATTCAGGACGTGTTTTCCCACATCAAGTTGTAAAATATAAATTTAATATTAAGGCGAGTGCTACTGCAAGTACACAAACGGCTGATAGAGATTTTTATTTATACAAGGGTCAAAAAGAAGATTTGATTACTAAATTAAATATTAGTCAAGTATTAGATTTTAAATATGTTAGTGGTTCTACACATGGTACTATAGGTTATTCTGGATGTGCTGAAGGAGGTAATGTGTGTCAAATTACCTTTGATAGTGGAAACGCTGTTAAAAATAGAAAACATGAATTTTATATTAAATATGTAAACGTTATTGGTAAAACTCATGAAACTAAAATTTTTGTTTATGAACAAGAAAACTCTCGTACTGACCATATAGGAAATATTCCTTCTGGCGGATATACTTTTAGTATTTATGAAGAGAATATGACTAATTTTACTTGTTCTAAGGTGTCTAGTGGACCTTATGAAGTTAGTGTTGATTCTACTGATAACTCTTCAAGAATTAAAGTTACAAGTACAAATTATTCTTTAACTAATTATACTAGTTTACAAGCTATGTGTACTTTTGAAAAGGATGGAGTTACTCACACTAGAACTTACTTGTTCGGTTTGGATGCTTCTGATGCTGTTGAGAAGAATAAAGATTATGATGCGACTGGTGGAGAAATATTTAATATTTGGAATGATTTGAATATTAAAGAAATTGTTAGTTCTTCATTGAGTTTTTCTTCAAATGCAACTGTTACTGGATGTTATCCAGGTAATACAAGTTGTTCTGTAAATATGAAAGCGTTGTTGACTGATGGTCAAATTTCTTCTTCTACTATTATTTATTATGATACTTCAAATAAATTAATTCAATCTAGAGTTAATATTAAGGAAGAAGTTGTTACTGTAGAAAATAATTTGGAAACAATTGGTGTTGGAAGTACCAAATATGGTAATATTCCAGCATCTGATGTTACATGTTCGACTACTTCTTCAGGAAAATTCGAATATGAATTAACCGGTTCTGATGGTGCATATGTCCTAAATGTAAAGAACGTTAATGATACTGTTACAGTTTATGATAATCAAGTAATTACTTGTTCAGGTTATCCTAATGCTGTAAGTGGTAAAGTTTATAAATATAAATTTAAATTTTCATTAGATAATCAACTTGTTCCTATTAGAGATAATAGAAACTATGAATTGTTTATTAATGAGTCTATAAATTTCAGCGAATTTCCTAAATTTTCAAAAATGTATAAAAATATTGAATATACAACAGGTAAAACTTCTGGTGTTATGTCAGTAACTGGATGTTTGAAAGATAAATATAATTGTGAAGTAAAATTGGTTGGACCTGATAGTAATATAACTCATAATAGAGTACATGATATGGTTCTTACTTATGTTAGTCCTGCTAATGTTCTTTATGAAACAACTGTTAAAATTATAGAAAAAGATGTTAATCGTACTACACGTGCTTATCCTGGTTTATTAGGTTTCTGTGATTTTGATGATAGTCAATGGACTTATACTAGTTGGTTTAATGCAGCTGGTAAGAGATATTCTTTTTATGAGTCTGAAATAAGGGGCGCTAAGTTGCCAGATTGTCAAGAAAATGCATCGAGTGGTGTATTATTAGAATTTAAAGGTTGGACAAAAGGTTATCAAGCAGGAGATGCTTTAAATACTATGACAACTTGTGGTTCTGATTTATTACAACCTGGTCAACCTACTGATTATGGACAAACTTATGCTCCATGTTACGAAATGCCTGCTCATGTTAGATTATCTATAAATGGCGGTACTGTAGAAGGCGATACTTTTGAATTTAATCCTAAAGATATGACATATATTGCATATGGTAGTAATTATGATCAAGAAGTTGAACTTCCAACAGTTGTATTTACTGGTTTCTATGCTTCGAATGAAGTTAAGAAATGGGTAAATTATTCAACTGGAGAAAGTAAAGATCCAAATGAAAAAGTTAAACTTGATGGTTCTGTTTGGGTAGCTGTAACATCTACTGCTTCAACTCAAGTTGATTTATATAAGACTGTTTCGCTTGATAAAGATGAAGATTTAATTGTTTCAGGAATGAAAGCCTGTTTCTTAAAACATTCTTCTGAATCTCAATATGTTACTGTTAGTTATTCTAGTGGGGTTTGTACTGTAACAGGTGAAGAGGTTACTCCATTTGATGTTTATGCTGATGTTGTTGTTGAATTAAACGATGGAACTACTAGGGTTTATAAGTTTGATGTTGAAGATAGATCAAAGATTAATGTTGATGATAATGGTATTTTCAATGTAGATATAGATGAAAATATTGAAATTGGTAAAAACGACGTTGATACTTTAAATGATTTTAAAACTGATCAGTGTGAAGATTTCTTTATCTCAAGTGCTGGATATGAAAGATTCCGTTTTGCTGATAGTAGATCTACTGGAGAAGCAATGAATACAGGTATTTATTCTGTATATCAATTGTGTCCTACTGATATGTCTACTTACGTTGGTTTATGTTTAGACCCTGGTCGTAGAGGTCCTAATGAATATGGAACTGGTACTCATTCGAAGACTTTTGAATTTAAGGGTGCATCTAAAACAGTTAATGGTAATGAATATTCAAAAGCTAGAGATATTGATAAAGACAGTTACTTTGGTAAAGTAGTAATGTATATTGTTAAAAATATGGGTATTAATGAATTTGATAATAATTCATCTCCTCATAAGGAGAAAAGAGCTGCTTCTCACGTTGCTGTTCGTTCAATGGCTATAGTTGAAAAAGTTAGTTCTAGTCCTGATACTGCTGATGAAGTTTATGCATCTCACTATTATCCTTATCAGGGTGTGGCTGATTCAATAGAAGCTGCACTGGCTGATGGAGAGGTTACTGCTGCTGAAGCTACTAGTGCTGTTGAAGATGGCCGTGGAGGTTTAGGATTTATTAATTGGAATAGTTCAGTTAAATCGCATTTAATCAATATATTATCTAATTTTGATAGCTCTTTTGGTGATGGTAAATCTGATGGTTTCGAAAGAACTATAGATGATTCTACATTTACTGAAGTTGGAGATGGTTATACTATTAATTATAAAGGTACAATAACTGCTCCTACTGGTGCTGATGCGGAGATGACTGGATGTCGTAATTCTTCTCCATATGGTGTGGTTTGTGAAGTAAATGGTTTCTCTAAAGTTTCTGAAACAGATGGTAGAAAGACATATTCATATGATGTTACCGTTAAAGTTGATGATGCTGGTACTGTTAAACCGCCTTCTAATGTTGAAGAGGAAAAAGATTTGTCTTTCCAAATTACATATAGTGGTGGATATGATTCAGTTAATGCATTTATAGCAAATCCTTCTAATGGATCTGATAATGTACAAAGAATGTTGATTATTAATACAACTAATCCTAAGGTGTATATTTACTTTAGTGTTGTACCTAATACTTGTGATTTAGATGTTTTAGATCCTGCTAAATGTCCTGATGAAGCGACTTGTAAATCTAATGCTAATGCTGGAAACTTTAATATTGAATTATTTAAAGCTGCTGGATGTTGTAAATATCAATTAAATGAAACTACTTATTTATTTAAGAGTGTATGTAGTGCTGAATGTACATCTTCTACTTTAACTTCTGTATGTACTTATACTGAAACTGGTAAGGAAAAAGCTGATTTCTATGAAATTAATGAAGGCGCTAAATATGAAAGTGAAGAACTTGGATATCAAGATTCGATTGGTACTTGTATAGTAAACGTTCAAGAACTATATGAGAACGATGATGCTACATTATTGAATTATGTTACTAATTCTGAAAACTTTACTAAATATGATGATGGCGATAACTTATTAAATGTTGAATCTTATAAAGATAATAGGTATTGCCAAGTTACTTGTGAAGAAGACTGGCAGTTCTCAATGGACTCATTTGGTAACTTCATAGGTAATGATGCTGTTGCTGCCGGAACTTATTTCCAAATTGTAAGTAATGATATGTTCATGGGTTCTAAACGTACATGTTATTCAACATTTATTAACTATGATAGATTCATGACTAATATAGTTGATTTGTCTAATCAATTAGTTGATTGGTATAATGTTTATTCTAGATGGTCTCATGTATGGACTGATATAGATGAACAAACTAGTTATAGTTCTGCTTTATATTATGATCATACTGAAGTAACTGCAGTATGTGTTGAATATTTTGATAAATGTCCTCAAGGAACAACTCTAGGTAATTATTATTGGAGTGAAGAAGTTAACGATTGTAGAATGGTACCGGATTATGGATCTGCTGATGGATCTGGAGATGAAGGGGAAAACTGTGAGGCAAAACCTTCTACTTATTCAGGTTATTCGCATTATGATGAAGATGTTTATTATACTAATAGTGGTGCTAATGATGATACAACTCAATGTAAATTTAAGAGATGGTATTGTGATGGCAATAAAGACCTTTATGAAACTGATACTATTAAGGAAAGTAACAATTTGTGCTATTACTATACTTACTATGATAAACCAAGTATAAAACAAGATACTGAATCACGTGATTATACTTATAAATCTGATCCTGATGGTTCTGGACCTAAAGGACTTGAGTGTCCATCTGATACTTCTCCATCTGGAACTAAATGTTATTATGATTGCGGTACTGGATATTATGCTAGTGGAGGAACTTGTTATGAGAATGTTCCTTCTGGATACGAACTACACGGTGGTTACTTCTATGAGGATTGTGATTCTGGATGGCATGAATATACTGATTATGTTTGTCAAAATGATTATAAATCTACATATTCAGCAAGCTCTAATTACTTAACTATGGATCCTGACTATAATGAAGAAGATTTAAAATGTAGAGTTTGGGGTAAAGGATACGATTACAATTTAAAAACTGAGAATGATATTCAGGTTACTAATAGTAAAGGCGTTGATATCTATTACGGAACTGAAGAATATGATAGATATGCTTCAGAGGGATTTGATACTCGTGATAGTATTTCTAATAAAGGTGATTATCGTAGACAAAATAAGGAAACTAATGCTGGAAATGTTAAAGGTTTTTATAATAGAGAATATACACATAAATGTACTTTAACAGCAGCAGAATATAAACCGAAAGCACAAGGAAGTTCTAGTTGTGTTCAAGCTGATTTAGATGATGAACACGTTGGTGCGGATAGTTATTCAAAAGAGAATGAGATGTTCTGTGCTGATGGTAATTATGCTAATTTAACTGGTGGAGATTTAGATAAGGCATTCTGTTATGCCGGTGGAAGTCAAAATAATACTAATAATAAGAAAGATGCAGATCAAGATGATGGTGACTATTCTAACGAAAAAGATGCATTTGATTGGGTTAAAGAAAAATTCCAAGATCATGCTAAAAAAGAACTAGACAATGCTAGGTCTCAGATGGTTAGTTTAAATAGTCAGATATATGCACATGCTCAAGATATTTTCGATTGTCAAAACTTCCAATTACATAATAGAACTGATGATAGTGATGCTTCTAGAGCTAATAATGTTACTCCTACTGATACTATTATGGGTATGACTCGTAGTTATGTAAGCATTAATACTGATTTTGATCCAACAGCTGCATACACATATGATGAAAAATTCTTCATGGAACGTTTAGATAAAGATAATGTATTAATTCAATATACTGAGAAAAATGATGCATTATACGGTGGAAGTGGACAATATGCTGCTTCAACTAATAAACAACTTCCTGCAACTATTCAAACTCCTTCTGGACCGGTTGATACTAAGTTATCAAGAAATTTCTTGAGTACTTCGTATTATGATCCTGAAAATCCTTGGAACGATGTTCAAAATGCAGAAGAAGTTAAAAAATATCATCAAGATTCATCGTATACTGCTACTGCTGTAAAAGAAAGCAAACAGATTGTTTTATGTTCTGTATCGCAAGAAGATGGTGGAACTGGATATGCTACTGGTAAAGATGGTGCTTTAATTCCTTTCTCTGCTTCTATTTCTACTCCTGAGTGGTTGGGTGGTATTTGTAAACAAGTAACAGTTGATTATAAAAAAGTTCACTATGTTAAATCTTCTATTGAAAATAGTAGTTACTATAAGAATAAAGGTAATTGGTATGTTCGTGGTGGAGATTCTAAGATTCATGGTGATACAATTAGTGATGCTATTAGTAAATTTAATAGAATTCAACCTTCAGGATTTATTGATGAGTATGATAATGATACTGAAGAACATATGAAATGGTCTAGACTTGGTTCATTTAATGTATTCCCAATAAGTATGGCTACTCCAAGAAACTTATATCAATATACTTATACATTTGGTAATATTGGTAGTTATTATAATGGTGATCTTGGTAGAATTATGGGAACTCAAAAATCTATTATTCAAAATAATACTAGAACTTGCTTCTATGAAGTATTCGAAGAAGTTTGCTTATGTTGTGGTTATAAAATTGAACCTGGTGATTTAGTAATTTCTTCAGGTTTTGGAGATAAATTCGGTTATAAAGGTTCTGATCCTTCAAAAGCAGGAGGAAATACTAGTGGAACAATTTCTTACTATACTAATACAGTGGCTCTTGGTGATATTGGCTTAGGTCGTGATGGTACATTAGGTGCTAACTGGTCTCAAAATTCTCCATTCATGTATAATGGTGATGATAATTTAAAAACTGATAAAGGTCATAATTTAAAGATTAATATTGAAAATACAGGTGAAAATATTTATGCTAAACAACCTGAATATGCATATTTCTTAACACCAGATTCATTACGAGTAATAAGGTCTTACAATGATGTTGTAGGTTATGACTTGGATATGGATAAGTTAAAAGTTTATGAATCTAATGCAATTGTTTGTGATGGTGCAACTTGTAGTGAAGGTGGACCTGAAACTATTAGTTTCCAACATTATGGAAGTAAATTATTAGTTGGTGAACTTGACGAATTCAATGCTGATTTAAAACCTTATGGTGCAATTAAAAATTCTTATACTAATGTTTGTTTGATTGATGAAGATAATTATTCTTCGACATACGATATTATGGGTAGTTTGATGGAACCTGAACAATGTCGTTGGGTTGATTATTTAGAAAAAGATAATATTTATTATAATCCGACAACAAAGACATCTAGTAATACATACTTTAGGTTGGCATTTAAATAGGAGGGAGTGAAAATATATGCAAGAGTCTTATTGGGGTTATTGGTTTATATTATTAGGTGTATTCATAACTATGATTATGGTACTATCTAATGATGCTACAACTACTGATACGCAAGATTATTATCAATTAAAAGAAGTTGCAAATAGTGCTTTGTATGATGCAATTGACTATTCATATTACTCTCAAACTAGACAAGTTAGAATCTTAAAGGAAGTTTTCGTTGAAAACTTCCTAAGAAGATTCGCTGAAACTGTAAATATAACAGATTCATATAAAGTTGAATTCTATGATTTATATGAATCACCACCTAAAGTTAGTATTAAGGTGGCTACAACTACAGCTGGTTATATTATTGGACGAGATAAAGATGTTGTTTCGTCTGACGGTACAGTTGTTGAAAATGCTGTTACAAGTTTAGATGTTGTAAATACAATAGATTTAACAATAGATTTTAATGCTAATCAAAGAACTTGTACTGGATATTCTTGTGCTAATTTAACAAATAGTTGTGAGTATTATAAGTAATGGTGTAAAGGAAGGATAAAATATGGGAAATATTATGGTACCACTTAAGAAATTCTTAAGTAATAAAAATACAATAACAATTTTGGGTGTTTTAATAGGAGTAGTTGTGTTATACGTTGGTTATAATTGGCGTGTTACTAAATCTATTCAACCTGTTTCTGTACCTATTAGTGCCTCTACTATGATAGCTGGAACTAGAATTACTGAAACTAATATTGCTTATACAGAGTTACCAAAAGATGTTATTGCTAATATGAATAATATAGTTACTAACGTAGGTGATATTACTGGTAAGATAGTTTCTTATGATAGTAAAATCGCTCAAAATAGTTTCTTCTTTACTGAAAATATTATGAAAGAAGAAGAAAGACCTGATTCATTATTTTCTAACATTCAAGATGGATATACAATTTTAGCTTTTAAAGTTGATAATGAGTCAACATATGGTAATGCTATTTTCCCTGGTAATACAATTGATTTGTATATATCTGGTGATGTAGATGGTAAAAAATTATATTCTAGATTTATTTCTAGTATTCAAGTTCTTGCTGTTAGAAACGATGATGGAAAAGACGTTTTCGTTGATAGAGATAACCCTGGAGAACCTGCTGTAATGTCATTTGCAGTTCCTGAGTATCTATATCTTTTATTGATGAGAGCTCAATTGACAGGATTTGGTATTCATTTAGTTGGTAGAAATGATTCTTATACTGAAAATGCTGAACCTACTACAATGGTTTCTGAAGAAATTGAAGATTTAATTAGAAATGAAACATATATTGTTCAAAATGAATGTGTTGATTTAACTGTTTGTGGTTAATAAAAGAATAAAAAAATAAGAGGGTGTTTATATGGATGAGAAAAATGTTTTCTCCCAAATGGACTTTGGTCCTTTGAATGAATTCCTTGAGGATGATGATGTTACCGACGTCTCTTATAGTAATAGTGGACAAGTTTGGTTAAAAACATTATCTAAAGGTGTTTATCAAGTAGAGAGACCTGATATTAATAATCCGTTTATGGAAAAGTTGGCTTTTCAGTGTGCTAACGTTATGGGTAGAACATTTAATATGGCTCATCCATTTCTTGACTCTGAAAGTGCCGAACTTCGTATGAACTTTGTTCATGAATCTATAGCTACTAACGGAATTGCTTGTCTAATTCGTAAAACTCCTGCTAAGATTCGTTTGAATAAGGAAAAATTAATGAATGAGCAATATATTACGGAACAAATGCATGATTTCTTAATCAAATGTGTTTGGGGACATTGTAATATATTGGTTGCTGGTGAAACAGGTTCAGGTAAAACTGAGCTGGTAAAATATTTAACTAGTAATACAAAAGAGAATGAAAAAATTATTTCTATTGAAGATACATTGGAACTTCACTTAGATAAGATTTTCCCTCATAGAGATATTGTTGCGATGAAAACTAATAATATCGCTTCTTATACAGAGGCGTTGGTTGCCTGCATGAGACAGAACCCTATTTGGATATTACTTGCCGAAGTTCGTTCTGCCGAAGCGGTTATGGCGGTTCGTAACTCTATTTCTTCAGGGCACCACGTAGTTTCGACAATCCATGCCGATAAAGCTTCAAGTATTCCAATGCGTATGTATGCTTTGTTGGAAGGGAGTCAAGATATTGATCAATACTTGTGTTCTATTCATAGATATGTTCAAATTGGTATTTATGTTAAGGGGTATTATTCACAAGTATTAGGTAGATTTCAACGTGAAATCATGGAAATATGTGAATTCTATGTTGATGATGCTACAAATAGACCTATGTCTAATATGTTATATTCTAAGACTTTGGATGGAAAAGTTACTTTAAGAAATCCAACTAAGAAGTTGATTGATTATTTAGCTATAGGTAATGTCTATTTTGAAGATGATGACATCTTTGGATTAGGTGATGCTGAATTTAAAGAAGATTTATCTAATTTAAGAGATGGTTCTAAAGATAATTTAGCTTTGAAGAAAACTTCTTCTGAAGCTCTAGATAAAGCTATGAATGGTGATGAGAAAGCAGAGGAAAGCGCTAGTACAACGGCTGCAGCTGCTGCAACTCCTGCACCAACACCTAGTGCTGCTTCTACAACTCCAGCACCAGCTGCGAGTGTTGCTCCAACAACTAGTACTCCAGTTCCTTCAAATACTGCTGTTTCTAATGTTCAAGCAACTCAGGTTGCAGTACAACCTCAAGTAGCTGCTCAGCAGGTTGTAACACAACCAGCTGCACCAGTTGCGACTGCATCAGTTGCTGCCGCAACTCCAACAGTTACTGCGCCGACTACACCGGCTCCGGCTCCTGCCCCTGTGGCAAGTGCTACTAGTGTAGAAACATTGTGATAAGAAGGTGAATATATGGAGTTATTAATACTTTTAGTTATTGCAATTTTTGTTTTAGCTTATAGATTCAATAATGGAGATAATGTATATAAATTTTTTGCTGATACAGTTTCAGGTGTTTACAATACATATGCTCCTTATAGTTATAGAGAAGTTAAACAAAAAACTAAGGAATTGGGGTATGAATATACACCAAGACAATATTTAACACAAGTAGCATTATTTGGTGGTGTTGCTGGTGGTTTAACATTTATGTATTTATATAGTATCCCTATTGCTGTTGTATATGCTTTAATTGCTATTGCTTTTGTTCCTTATTTAGCTTACCTTAGAACAATGAGATTATATAGTGAATATGTATTTGAACAAATTCAAGTTTATACAACTAACGTTATTATGGAATTTAACACTACTCAAAGTTTTGTTAAGTCTCTTGAAGGAGTTAGGGATTCAGGTATTTTACAAGATCCAATATTAAGAGATGTAAAAAGAATGATTCAAATGGCTTATGAAAATGGTACTATTGACCAATCTATTGATTTCTTTAATGAAGCTTATCCTTATTATATGGTTAAGAACATGCATCAATTATTCTTACAAATTACTAAAGAAGGTGCTAAAGATTCTGGAGAGGCTTTAGAATTGATGTCTTTAGACATCGATGCACTTGTTGAAGGTGTATATAAAGATAGAATGGATAGACAAGTTTTCCATACGAAATTTATAACATTCGGTGGAGCGTTATTCTTATTATTATTAATTATTCAATTATTATTTGGTAAAGAAGAATATTTAGATCTTTTATCTGATTGGTATGTACCATTAATTATTCATGCTGTAATTATTATTAATTGTTATTTCTTAATTACAGGTGAAAAATTCTATAATGAAGATGTGGGGGTAGAGTAAGATGTATGTAGAAATCCTCATAATTGGTATTTTGTTATTTACTATATTAACAGTTAATGGTTATGTTAAACCTAATAAATTTATTTATGATAATCAAGATTTGTTTATGAAATTGAAGGAAGCTGATTATGATTTCCTTGTTAAAGCAAAATACGGTGATGGTGTGGATCCAGATGTTCTTTATCAAAAAAGAATAAAAAACGGATTAATTGTTATTATTGTTTGTATTTTTATTTTCATTTCTGATTTGAACATGGTAAAGATAGTAATTTCTGTTGTAGTTGGTTTTGTTATATTTAAGTCTGATCATTCTAATCTTCAATCTTATTATAAGAGACATTTGCAACAAGTTGATTCTCAATTACCTTATTATTTAAAGGGTTTAGAAATATTGATTCAACACTATACTGTTCCGGTTGCTATTGGTAAATCAATTCCAGATGCTCCTAAATTATTTAGGGATGGTCTTATTGAGTTAATTAATAAGATTAATGCTGGTGATTCAACTGTTTTACCATATATGGAATTTGCTCAAACTTATCCAGTTCGTGACTCGATGAGAATGATGCGTTTATTATATCGTCTTAGTTTAGGTAGACAAGAGAGAAAACAAGAGCAATTGATTACTTTCTCTAAGACTATATCAAATCTTCAACAAAAGGCTAGAGATCAAAGATATAAAGCTAGACTTGAAAAAATGGAAAGTAAAACTATGAGTATGCTTGTTTGTACAGGTGTAGGTATCATGATTTTGATTGTTCTATTTGTTATGAAGATGATGTAAAAAAAATAAAAATTTATTGAAATGATTATTAAATTATAGTATACTTAAATTGTATAAAAAATAGGAAAGGATGATTTTTAATGAAAGAAGCTACAGGAGAATTAAATATGACAGTTATTACAGTTGTTGCAATAGCAGCTGTTGGTCTATTATTTACTGTGTTTGTTTGGCCAAATATTCAGTCAAACTTAGCTTTAAGTACTGCTTGTTCACAAGTTGATAATAATGGTAATTATACAAGTACTGAAGCTGGTATGAACGCTGGTGATGAAGGTTTCATTAGTTGTGCTAGTTATGTTTGTACAGCTCATTATAATAATAAAGACTATCAACGTGATTGTCGTAACTAGTTAATTATTATTTAATAATTATTAATTGAAAAAGAAAACAAGGTGATAAACTATGAAACAAGCTACGAGTGAAGCGAGTACTTCTGTTATAGTTGTTACATCCGTTGCGTTGCTAACGGGTGTTTTCTTTACTATAGTGTGGCCTACTATTAAGGGAAGCATGCTTAAAAGTTCTAGTTGTTCGAATGCTGTGTGCGATGTTGGATATATAAGTAATGAAAGCGATCCGCATTATGGACAAACGTATTGCTATAACCCTTATGATTCAAAAAAGGAAATATTTTATTGTCCTTATAGAGGGTAGGTGAATTGAATGAAGGAAGCTATAGGTGGGACTTGGTTGTTTGGTATAATAATAACTTTTATAGTATTTTTTACGACTTATCTTAGTATGTCCACAAATTATGCAAAAGCATTTAAGGTAAAAGATGAAATTCTTATTACTATTGAACATTATAAAGGAGTTAATACTCAATCTGTTGGTAGGATTAATTCTTATTTGAAGGATATAGGTTATTTTTCTTCTGGTAAATGTAAGAGTGAGGATGAACCAAAAAGACATCAATTTACTGATTGGATTGCTTTTGACAAAGGTAATAATACTGAACTTGGAAGACTTACAGATGCTAGTTATTGCATAAGACGTACTAAATTTTCTTCTGGTGATAATGATGCTGGTCATCCGAGAGCTGCTCATTATCAGGTAGTAGTTTTCTTTAGTATGGATTGGCCTATTGTTGGGGCTTTGTTTAATCTAAGAATTGAAGGTGAAACTTCATTAATTCATATGTATAGTGATAGTTTTACATTCCCAAATGATGTTTAGGAAAGGTGATAATTGATGAAAGCTAGTGTTTCTACTGTTTGGTTTATTGGGCTTGTTGTTACTTTTCTATTGGTTTTTTCTGCTTATATTATAATTACTGTTGATTATTCGAAAACTTTTAAATTAAAAAATGAAGTTTTAACAATAGTTGAAAAAAATAAAGGCATGACTTTGTATAGTGGTGGTGAGACTAAATCTGTTCCTAGTACTGTTGCTTCTGGGGAGGTTTTAACTCATATAGGCGCTGTAAAAACTATAAACGCATTTTTAAAGGCTAGTGGTTATGATGCTAAGGGTGGTTGTAATATTCCTGCTGGGACTACTTATATTTATGGAGTTACAGATTTGAAATATGGCAAAAATGAAACTTGGGATCAAATGGGGGAACCTGCTGATCCTGATAAACAATATTATTATTGTTTTGCTAAGTATCCTACTGGTAGAGCTTCTAAAGAAGCTTATGATTCTATTTATTATAGGGTTGAATTATTTTATAGATTTGAAATACCTGTATTGAGAGAATTTATTCCTGTTAGAGTTGATGGTATTACTGATGAAATATATCGTCCTGCTGTTGATGCATTCGGCAGAAATTCTGAAGATTATTTTAATGCTATTGGAGGTTAATTAGAATGAATGTTATTGTTTCTAATAAATATGCTGCAATGCTATCTAGTTTAAGTACTAAGATAGATTTAATTAAAACTGTTGACGGAGAATTTCAAGTTGATGATTTAATTGCACAATTTGATAATTTTTTCTTTAATAAAATGGTACTTGATATTACTGCTATTTCTGGATATCAAGATATAACTCAAATTCAAAGATTATCTTTTGGTATGGATATGTCTAAAATAGTATTGTTATTAGATGATTCTCCAGTGGTTAATTCTCAACAATATTTGTCTGAATTAGTTTCTATGGGAATTTATAATTTTACTAGAAATATAGATGCTATTGCTTACTTAATTGATAATCCCAATTCATATAAGGATGTTGCTCAGTTCCATTTAATTGGTGGTGCTGCTCCAATGGCAGCGCAAGGTAATCAAAATTCTCAACCACAAAACAATAGTGGTAAGGGTACTTTTGGTTTTAATCAACCATCTAATGAGCAAGCATTTGTTAATAGTAGCGCAATGATGCCTACTATGGGTTCTACAAGGGTTATTGGTATTAAGGGTTTAACTGAACATGCTGGTGCTACAACACTTATTTATATGTTAAAAAAACAATTATCTGAATATTATAGTGTTTTAGGTTTGGAATTAGATAAAAATGACTTTTTATATTTTAACGATCCTGATTTAAAGAGTGTTAGTAGTAAGGAATTATCCTCTATTATTAGTAATCCTATAAATAATTATAATATTATTCTAATTGATGTTAATAACAGTTCTGAAGAGTCTAATTGTAGTGAGATGATTTATTTAATTGAACCATCTACACTACGTTTAAATAAGATGATTAGAAGAGATAGAGCAATCTTAAGTAAAATTAGAGGAATGAAAATTGTTCTAAATATGAGTTTACTTGATTCTTCTGATATTAGAGATTTTGAAGGTGAAGCTGGATGCAGTGTATTCCATAATATTCCACCTTTAGATGATAAAAAAGATAGACATAGAGTTTTAGATGAATTATTAAATAAATTAGGGTTTGATAAAAACAAACCTGTTGGCGATGGAAATAAGCCAGTTAGATTGTTTGGAATTGTAAAAGAATAAATAAATTCTTGACATATTTTATAAATTTCAATACAATTATATTATGAAATGAAGGAGATGTTTTTATGTATTTATTAGCTGCTGCAATTAATTTTTGTACAAAAACAAAACCTATTTGGGTTTTAGTTGGTAGAATTTTAGGAATCTTCAAAATTGTTATTCCTCTATTAGTTATCATTTTTGGTATGATAGATTTAGGAAAAGCAGTTGTAGCAAGTAAAGATGATGAAATTAAAAAAGCTGCAAAATCTCTTATGTTTAGAGCTTTAGCTGGTATTTTAATTTTCTTTATACCAACAATTGTAGGTTTCTGTTTTACATTAGCTGATGGATTTAACGCTGACGGCGATTACAATGTTTGTGAACAATGTATTACAAATCCTAGCGGATGCTAAGTATTTATTCAATAAATAAATGATATTTGTTTAAATATCATTTTTTTTGTGTTATAATTTTTTTGATAGAGGTGTAAATTTATGAAAAAAAAGACTGTTTTAATGTTTTTATTTTTTATAGGGACATTTTTTTTATTAAATATTAATGAAGTAGGGGCTTCTTCTTTAGTTCCTTTATTAGATGTAGCTGCGGAATGTGAAGAAGTTATTGATGCAGAGGTTTGGGAATTTTTACAACAAATTTTCAATGTTATTAAATATGCTGGACCATTATTATGTTTAGTATTCTCTGTTATTGATTTCGTTAAGGCGGCTGCTAGTCAAGATAAAGATGCTTTGACTAAGGCTGGAAAAACAACTGCAAAGAGAGTTGTTTATGCTTTAATATTATTCTTTATCCCTGTTTTAATTAATTTTTTATTCCCACTTTTAGGTTGGGTTGGAACATGTGGAATAGGATAGGAGTTTGGTTAATGTGACATATTTATTATTTGGATTACTAGATGCCTTTGAAAGAGGATTCATAGGAGTTATTCTAATTTTAGATACACTTATTTATGGTTTGATTTCATCTGCATTTAGAATTTTTATGGCTATAGCTGGTGCTAGATTATTATCATCTGAAGCGTATACTGCTATTGCTAATAAGATTTATTTAATAATTGGTGTATTAATGTTATTTGTACTTTCTTATGGTATTTTAAAAGCAATTGTTAATCCTGATGAAGGTGCAAAACAAATGGGGCCTGGTTTATTAAAGAAAATTGCTATTGCTGTTGTTGGTTTAGCTGTTACACCAGCATTATTTAATTTAATGTATCAAGCTCAAGGTTTAATTCTTGAACACGACGTTCTTGCTAAATTATTCTTTAGATCGGAAAATACTGAATCATTTAATGCAACTGGTTCGGTTCAAGGACCTAATGGTTCGCAAATTAATTATAGTGGTAATATTAACCCTGATGATTACGTAAAAAATATTGGTGGCGCTGTTACAGCTACTACTATTTGGCAAGCATTCTTTTATCCTTCTGAAGATAGTGGATTAGATGCTACTGAGATTGTTGCTGATCCAGGAGATTACTTAGCTGGTGCTGTTGGAAATGGTATTGGATGTGCTGTTTCTACTGCTGGTCTTTTAATTACTGCTTATACTGGATGGACAGGTTGGGGTGCCGTAATTGGTTTACTTACAGCAGGTGCTGGTGCATTATTCTGTACTAATGCAGTTGCTGATGCTACTGCTTACGATCAAGCGTCTCAAATAACTACAGATGAGATTTCATTAGCCGATGCTTATGTTTTAACATCTTCAACATCTGGTACTGCTAACTTTGGTATTTATACAGTTTTCTTAGATAACTATTTAGAAGATGGTGAAATTTCATATTTATTTGGTATATCTACATTATGTGGTGCGTTTGTTCTTTATGCATTTGCTACATTTAGTATAGATATGGGTGTTAGAGCTGCTAAACTTGCTTATTTCCAAGTTATTGCTCCTATACCTTTAGTAATGCAAATATTACCAGGTAAAGATAGTAAATTTAAAGAATATACTAAGATGGTTTTAAATACTTTTATGGAAGTATTTATAAGAATTTCTGTTGTATATATTGTTGTATATATAATTTGTCATTTGCAAGATTTATTCTCGTCAGTGGATGCCTTATGGGGAAATACAGACTTATCTACTGGTGAGTTGATGTTTGCTTTAGCGTTCTTAATAATAGGTTTAATCTTATTCTGTAAAGAAGCTCCTGGTTTCTTAGGTAAAGCACTTGGTGTTGATACTGGTGGAATGAAACTTGGATTAGGATGGAAAGATACTAGAGAAAAACTTGGTAAAGGTGGCGTATTCAATGCTGCAGGTGTTGGTTATGGTGCTGTCACATCAGGTGTTCGTAATTTTAGAAATGGAATAGATAATAAAAAAGGCTTCTGGGGGACTTTAGGTTCCACTATTGCTGGAGCTGGTTCTGGTGCTGCTAGAGCTGCAAAATCCCAAATGTTTGGTATGGATAAACATCCTTCTATGACTTGGAGAGACGCTAAGAACGCAGGTGAAAGAGCTGCTCAAGCTGCTACTGATAAGAGAGATGCTAGAGATGAAAGAGAAGCATTACTTGCACAAGCTAGAACAGAAGTGGAAACTGCTAATAGAAATTTAGAAGCATTAAGAAGAAATCCTGCTGCTACTCCAGCGCAAATACAAGATGCTCAAGATGCTGTTGCTGAAGCTCATAAAAAGATGGCAGAAGCTACTGCACTTGGAACTGCTATTACAAATGCTGGTAGAAGAATTGATTCTTGGTCTGCTGGTTCAGTTAGTCTTGCTCAAGAAGAAGCTGATATGAAATTTGCTGGTGCTCTTAAGAAACTTAGAGATGAAGCTCGTGAAGAAGCTTATAAGAAGAGTGCTACTGCTAAAGCGTTTAAACAACAAATGGAAAGATTACAAGCTACTGAAATTAGTGAATATAGAGAAGGTTGGGATGAAGAGTCATTTAACGAAGCAGTTAGAGATAGAATTAGTTCTGAGATGATTGCACTAAACAATGCTCAAAGAAATAGAGCAGCTGCACAATCTGCAAAAGATGCTGCAGAAGCTGCATTAACTGCTGCTCGTGCAACCGGTAATGGTGCGGCTATAGCTGCTGCTCAAGCAGATTTAACTGCTCGTGAGACAGCTTTGGTTAATGCAACTAATTTAGAGAATACAGCAGCCGCTACTCTAAATACTGCTAGAACAGCTGCGGTTACAGATTTAAGTAAAATTGCAAAACGTACTGAATCTGAAGTTAACCAAGCACGTCTTGCATTACAACGTGATATTCAACAATCTAAAGAACTTATGGAAGCTGCTGCGGATGCATGGGTTGCAGAAGATTTTGCTACTAATGGTGGCAGTGGTGATGTTGGACGTATTTATCAAGAGTTCTTAAATAATAATGCAGATTATATTTCGAATAATTCTGGTAGAGCAATTGATCCTAACAAGCCTACTGAGACTGTTGCAGCTGTACTTTCAGGTTTTGCTGATGTTGCATCTAATAAAGTTGATAGAGCAAGTGCTGTAAAAAATACTACTTATACAATGACTATAAATGGACATGATACTGTATTTACTATGGATCCTGCTACTAAGAGATATAGCGGTGGCGGTTTAAGAGATGTTACAGTTGAAGAATTATTTGCTCACGTTTCTGAACAAATGAAAGGTGAAAAAGATACTAAATTTGAAGCTAGTACAGCGTCTACTAGAGCTACAAAAGCTGCGAAAGCTGCTGTTGAAAATATTCCGGTTTCTGATAGTTATAGAGATAAAGTTCGTAGAAAACGTCAAGCTGATGAAGCTAAATCTGGTAAGAAGTAGGACTGAAAGGGTTGTGTGATATATGGAAAACAAGAACAATTATTTAATACCTGCCAACTCAAAGAAATCTCAATTAATTTTAGGATTCTTTACTGGTTTTGACCTTACCCTGTTAATTATAGGTCTTGGTATTACAGTGTTATTATTATTATTAATAGATTCTAATGATGTAGGAGTTATGCTTTTATTAGCATCTCCTGCATTATTTGCTATTTTCTTAGTTTTACCTGTTCCTCATTATCATAATGTTTTAACATTATTGGGGAATATATATAGATTTTATACTGGTAGAAAGAAATATTATTGGAGAGGTTGGTGTGTAAGTTATGGGAATAATCGAAACAAGTAATGTTAATAGTCCTAATCCTAATGTTCCAGTAACTGATAGTAAGTTTACTGAAGATTGGGTGCCTATAAAAAACATAATGAATGGTATGATTCAATTAGATAATGGGCAGTATGTTACAGGAATTAAAGTTGCTCCTAAGAATATTTTCATACTAGATGTAGGTGAAAGAGATAATATATTATTTAACTTACAAAATTTTTATAACATGATAGATTATGAATTTTGGTTAGTTGTTGCAGATAGACCTGTTGACATTAATTTATATTTATCTCAATTACAACTTTTATATCAAAGAACTACTGATGGTGCAGTTAGAAAGTTGATTTTACAAGATATTAATAAAGCTAATGCATTTATGGGTGCTGAATATAATGTTGTAGATACTGAATATTTTATATTATTTAAAGAAAAGAGATTAGAAATTGTACAAAAGAGAATTCACAATTTAATTGCTGGATTAGCTAATTCGTCAATTAATTCTACTCAAGTGTCTAACTCTGATTTAAGAATGATTTTAGATAATTTCTTAAATGGTGGTATGACTACTACGTTTGGGACGGTGAGAGTAGGATGAATCTAAAAAGTGAAATCGCTCCAAAAGGTTTAAAATTTAATATGATGGATTTTGTTATTAGTGGAAAGAGCGCTACTATATTAACTGTTATAAGTTATCCAAAATTCATTAATCCAGGTTTTTTAGCTAATTTAACTAATATATCTGGTGTTAAAGTTGTTGCTAAACATATACCTATTGAATTTTCAACAATTAAGGATATGTTAAATAAAGAAATCGCTGATTTAAAGATGCGTTATCAATCAGAAAGAGATCAAACTATTCAAGAAAGAATTAGACAAGACTATGAATCTCTTGAAAGTTTTATTTCTATGTTAGCTGCTACTCAAGCAAGAATATTTGATTTCCAATTACATATTATGATTACAGCTAATAATCCTGAAGAATTAGAAATGAAAAAGATGCAAGTACGTAGTTACGTAGATGCATTAGGTATGAGAGCTATACCTTTAATGTTTGAACAAGAAAAGGTATTGAAGTCTATTATTCCAATATTCCCTAAACAAGATATTGAATCTAGAATTGGTACTCCTATACCATCAATAACAATTTCTGCTATGTATCCTTTCGTATTTGATAGCATTAAAGATCCTGGGGATTCTACTTTATTAGGTGTAGATTTCTCTGGTGGTGTTATCTTATTTAATCAATTCTTATTTAAGATAAAGAAAGAACATAATAGAAATAATGCTAATATGATTATTTTAGGTACTTCTGGTAGTGGTAAATCTACTGCTGCTAAGTTATTACTTAGATCTCATATTAGAAATGGTTATAAAGTTGTTTGTGTTGACCCTGAGGGTGAACTTGAAGAAATGTGTAAGAATGTTAATGGTAGTTTCTTAGACTTAGGTAAAGGTGGAGAATTCGGTATGATAAATCCACTTGAAGTAATTCCTGATGCAGATCAAGAAGAATTAGATCAAGGTTTAGGATATACTGTATTAACAAGAGCATTACAAACATTGAAAGCATTTATGAAATATCTAACTCCTAGTATAGAGGAAGATGTTTTAGCGATGTTTAGTGAAGTAGTACAAGATACTTATAAACGTTATAAAATTGATTTTGATACAGATTTTAGTAAATTAAAATCTGGTGATTTCCCAACATTTGATGATGTTTATGCTACTATTAAAGGTAGACTATTATCAATGCCAGATAAGACTAGAGAAAGAGATGTAATGGAGAGACTTGAATTAAAAGTTAGACCATTAACTAAAGAATTACGTTTCTATTTCTGTGGTCATACTACATTAAATATTGATAGTAATATAATTGTATTTAATATAAGAGAATTAATGAATAGTGATGAAAATATTAGAAATGCATTATTCTTTAATATATTAAAGTTTGCTTGGGGATTAAGTTTAGATAAAGATTTAACTACAGTATTATGTGTTGATGAAGCCCATGTATTATTATCTACTAGAAATGAATTAGGTGCTGAATTCTTAGCTCAAATTCAAAGACGTGCTCGTAAGTATAATACTGGTACTATTATAATAACTCAACAACCTACAGATTTTGCTGCTCCTAATTTAATTGTTCATGGTAAAGCAATATTTGATAATGCTTCATATTATTTAGTTATGGGCTTGAAGAAACAAGCTACTGAAGATTTAGCATTATTAATTGATTTAAATGAAAGCGAAATGGATAGTATTAAATACTATAACCAAGGTGAAGCATTATTTGTTTGTGGTAGTCGTCGTATGAGAATAAATGTATTGTGTACTCAAGAAGAGTTAGATTCATTTGGATCAGGCGGAGGATTGTAGTTTAAAAGCCGTTTTAACGGCTTTTTTATTTTGTTTGTTTATGGTATACTTTTGATAGTGTGGACGGTGGTTTTATGTCTGTAGAAGATGTAAGAAAAGAATTAGAAAAAGATGCTCAAGAAGGAATTGAACGTGCTGGTAAAGATTATGTAGATTCGATTCGTGAGTTTAATAATGTTAGTGCTGGTGAATTAAATAAAGCGGTAGAGGCTGCTGATGTTCCTATGAAAGATGCAGTTAATACTATTGAAAGAAAACCTGCTGAAACTTTAGATTCTCAAGGGTATGATCCTTATAGAAAGCCAGTAGATAAAAGTGTTGATACTTCAACTGGAGGAAATGCTGTACCTGGAAATAATGTTGCAGGACAAAATGCTTCAGCTCATAGAGGAAATGGCTTACCTAAACAAGAAGGAGTAGGAGAACAAGCTCCTGATATGGGGAAAGATTATGGTTCAACTCCAGGTGGTGGAGATGGTTATGATCGAGTAGGTAATGGATATAATCCTTATGATGATAGAGTTAATCAAGGTCAGGAACAAGTTGAAGAGCAGGGGAAAGATAGGAAGCAACCAGAAGAAAAGAAAAAGAACCCTGAAGAAGAAAAAACAGATGAAAAAAAAGGTGATTCTAAAAAAGATCCTAATGGAAAAAAAGAGGATCCTGAAACTCCTGGTGGAAAAAAAGGTGAAAAGAAAGATGGAGCCGGTACTAGTGAGAATGGTACTAAGAAACCTGAAACTTCAACTAATCCTAATCAAGATGGAAATGGGTATGGAGCTTTAAAGAAAAAGCAAAATCCTAATAATGGAACTGATATGTCAGATCCGACATCTAGAGCTAGAAGAAATTTACAACATAATAATCAAAGTAAAAGTGGAGATAAAGCTACTCCTAAAAAATCTTCGAAACCAACTAATAGTACTGCTTCTAAAGGTAGCGGAATAAAAAATGCTATTAATAAGGCTGGTGCTGGTTTAAAGAATGCTGCTAATAAATTAGGAAATAAAAATAACGGTTTAAATAAAGGTGACAAAGGTTCCGGCGGTGAAAAAGTTGCCGATAAGGCAATGGGTGGATTAAAAAATATGATTCTAAGATTTATTATGAGTCATCCACTTTCACTTATTGTTATTGCTATTATTGTTATTATATTAATTGTTTTATTATTTGATGCTATGGATGCTGCTAGAGGTGGATCTGGTAGAGGTAAGAGAAGTTGTACTTATACTCTAAATGGTGTTACTTCTACTGGTACTGTGGAATTATCTAATTTAAAAGTTGAAATTATAAATTGTGATGGTAAAGCTGATAACTATGAAGTATTAGATACTGTTGATTTTGAAAAATATATCTTAGGAGTTGCATTGGCTGAAGCAGGAGCAAGTTCTCCAGATGAGGCTTTAAAAGCACAAATGATAGCTGTTAGAAACTTTACTTTAACTAGAAATAGTGGTATGTGTCCTAGCCATCCTGAAAGTTGTTTCCATGGATATAATGAATCTACTGGAATAATAAGAATGAGAGCTTGTACAAACGATCAAGTTTATTGGGATTATACTAAAGATTGTCCTAAGATTGAAAGACCTGGGCAACCAACATTATATTGTGAAGGTGTTGATGGTTCTACTGACATTTGGAAAAAAGCGTTAAGTGAAGAAAGACAAAAAGAAGTAGAAGCATTGGCTAATTCTGTAATGGGTGAAGTTTTATTAGATGAAAATGGTAATGTATTAAAACTTGGATATCAAGCTGATGAAACTGATAAGTTTATTGCCGATGCTAATGCAGGAAAATCTTATGTTGAAATATTAGAAGGTGTATATGGTTCTAGTAGTTATAGTTCAGCTAAGTGTTCTTATGGTGGTATTTTTGATTATGGAGATTATACTTTATCTTCTGAAAATACTACAATTTTACATGAACCATTAGAAGACTTCTTAGAAGATAATGGTACAAGTTTAGAAGAATTTAATGAATTAATTGCAGACAATGTTGATGATGCTGGATGGGGAACTAGAGCTGGTGTTGTTGCTGCTGCTGTTACATTAATTGGAGAACTTGGAGATAATTATGGTGTGAAAGTTCCTTATTATTGGGGTGGTGGACACTATGATGGAGTTGTAGATGGTGCATTAGGTTATTGGGGAAGTACTCAATGTCATACTTATGCTAATAATCAACATTATAACTATTGTGGTTTTGACTGTTCTGGTTTTGTTCCATGGGCAATTAAAAATGGTGGTTTTAAAAAGGGTGTTGATTTAGCTAGTAATTTCCAAAATATGCCAAATGCTAGAAAAGTAAAATTAACTAATGAACCACAATTACAACCAGGTGACTTATTAGAATCTGATGGTCATATTATATTGGTTGTAGGAATAGATGAAGCTTCAAAACAATATATTTGTGCTGAAGCAATGGGAAATGCTTATGGAGTATTATTTACTCGAAGATCATTTACCGAAAGCGGTTACTGGGGGGTAGACTTAGAGGATTATTATAATGATCCTAATTACATAAGGGAGCCGATACGATGAAAAAAATAATAATGTTATTAGTATTAGTTGTTTTATTAACAGGGTGTTCTGCTAATGTTAATTTAACAATTACATCTAGTAGTATTCAAGAAGATATTACTATTACAGCTTATTCTGATAGTGGTACTACTAAACAACAAGTATATTCTGGTTTTAGAAAGAATATGCCTGTATTTGCAAATGTACCTTTATCAGATACTGAACCTGATACAAGAAAGACTGGTATAGAGTATTATACCAGAAGAGAACAGGATTTAGGTTCTGGATATAAATTTAATTATAATTATAATTATAAATTTGATGATTATAAAAACGCTAGATCTGTAAAATATGGTTTTGATTCAAGAACTATATCAAAGAATCCAGTTGATAAAACTATTATGATATCTACTGATAGTGGTGGTTTGAATTTTTTTGAACAATATCCAAATTTGGAAAATGTTACTATTAATATAAAATCTCCATATAAAGCTGTAGAAAATAATGCTGATTATGTTAATGGTAATACATATACTTGGGTATTAAGAAAAGGTGTTAAGAAAAGTATTTATTTACTTTTAAATGATCCTAATATGCCATCATCTACGCCTGCTGAGCCTGGAGATAATGAGGAAAAGGAGCCAAGTAAAATAACTGTTGTAGAACAAGAAGAAAAGGAAGATAGTGAGTTTGTTAAAACTTTAAATAATAATCCTTTACTTGTTGGTATTATAGCAATTTTAGGATTTTTCTTATTAGTTTTAATTCTTTCTAAAGTATCTAAGATTAAAAGTTAATAAAAGGAGATTACTCCTTTTATTTTTGTCTTAAAATGTAGTATAATATGAATAGATTGGGGCGATATATGTGAAATTTCGTGTTTCTGGTAAAGACTTAGCAATATTTGGTATTTTTGCTGTGTTATTGTTTTATTTATGTACATTAATTACAGGTAATATTGGATATATTGGAACTAATAGTGAGTTTTATGGTTTGAGTCCTGTTTTAGGTTTGACAAAATATTTAGGTCTTACTATTGTTTTATTTATTGGCTTTTTAGTTGCTATATTTGTTAGTGTTTCTTCTTATATTTTTGATAGAAAAAAAGGTATAGGATTTGAAATTGGTGACAAGAGTGAAAAAGGATATTCAAGATGGGCAAAAGAAAAAGAAATGAAAGGTGATAAAGGTGTTGAAATTGTTGACCCTTTAGCACAAGATACTACTGTTGCTGGTATTCCTTTAGTTAATGATGGTAAGAGATTATGGGTTGATAATGGTGAATATCATAACTTAGTAATCGGTTCTACTGGTTCTGGTAAATCACAAACTATTGTTGAACCAATGGTTGAATTATTAATTAAAAAAGGCGAAAGTATGATTATTACTGACCCTAAAGGTGAGTTATATAAAGCTGCTAGTGTATACATGAAGGAACGTGGATATAATGTAGTAGTATTAAACTTCCGTGAACCACAAAATGGTAATGCATGGAATCCTTTAACTTTACCTTATCAATATTATAAAGATGGTAACTTTGATAAAGCTACTGAGTTATTAGACGACGTTGCATTAAATATTTTATATGATCCAAATAATAAGAGTGGGGATCCATTCTGGGAAAAATCTGCAGCTGACTATTTCTCTGGTTTATCTTTAGGTTTATTTGAAGATGCTAAAGAAAGAGAAATTAACTTAAACTCAATTAACTATATGAGTACTGTTGGTGAAGAAAAGTTTGCTGCTAGTAATTATATTAAAGAATATTTTACATTAAAAGGTGAAGCTTCTAATGCTTATGTATTTGCATCTAATACAATAAATTCTCCTACTGAAACTAAGGGTGGTATTTTATCTGTATTTAGACAAAAGATAAGATTATTTGCTTCTCGTGAAAACTTATCTGAGATGTTAGCATATAGTGATTTCGATATGCGTAAGATAGGTAAAGAGAAAACAGCTGTATTTATTATTATTCATGATGAAAAAACAACATATCATGGATTAGCAACAATTTTCATTAAGCAATGTTATGAAACATTGATTGATGTTGCTCAACAAAATGGTGGTAAATTACCATATAGAACAAACTTCATTTTAGATGAGTTTGCGAATATGCCTCCATTAAAGGACGTAACTACAATGGTTACAGCGGCTCGTTCTCGTGCTATTAGATTTACATTTATTATTCAAAACTTTGCTCAATTAAAGAGTGTTTATGGTAATGAAGATGCTGAAACTATTAAAGGTAACTGTGGTAACTTAGTATACTTAATATCTACTGAGTTAGCTGCGTTAGAAGAAATTAGTAAGATGTGTGGAGAAGTTAAATCTGATGAAAAAGATAAAACTGCTTCAACACCACTTGTTACTGTTACTGACTTACAAAAATTAAAATTATTTGAGGCTATTATTATTAGATGGCGTTTAGCTCCATTTAAAACTAAATATACTCCAAACTTTAAAATGGATTGGGGACATCCTAAAGTTGAAGCTGTTTATCCAGAAAGAGAAAAAGAAGAAGTTCAATTATTCGACGTTAAGGAATTTACTAAGAAGAAAAAGAGTGATAAGATTAAAAACTCTTTAAATGAAAAAGGTTCTTCACCATTCCCTAGTGGAAGTGGAAGTTCTAATCCTTTCCGTGGTCCTTCTGATATTGATTTCGGTGGTAAATCAGATATGGATTCTAATCCATTTGGTGCTCCTAAAAACGATGGTGGGGGATTATTTGGAGGTTTAGGTGGTGGTATCGACTTAGATGCTATGATGAGAGATATCGATAAAAAGATAGCAGAGTTAGATGCTGAAGAAGCTAGACAAAAAGAAGAACAAGCTAAACTTAAAGAACAAAAGAATAAAGAAGATAGTAAAGAAGAAAAGAATACTGATTCAAAAGCTTTACTTGGAGATTTACCAAAGAAAACTGATTTTGATTTTGATTTCGATTTACCTGAAATTAAAGAAATGCCAAGTGAAGAAAAGGATTCTAAGAAAGATTTTGATGATATAAAACCAATCAAATCTGAACCAAAAGATGAATTTAATATCTTTAATACTTCTTCATTTGAATTTGATAAAGATGAAGTTATAGATAAGAAGAAGAATGAAATATCTATTGGAACAGAAAAAGCTAATATTGCAGTTGCAACTAGTAGTCCATTAGATGAAGATTATGATTTCTTAGATACTTTACCTAAAGTTGAAAATGCTTCAATTATTCAACCAAATTATAATAGTGGTTCAGTAGTTAAAGCTAATGAAGATAGCTATAATATTTATAATGATGTTCCTAATTTAATGGAAACTATAAAGAATGATGTAGAAGTAAAAGAAGAATTTGTTAAAGATACAATTGAAGTTTCTAAAGAGAAAGTTGAAGAAGTTTCTAACAAACTTAATAGTTATAATATTTTTGAAACTGAATCTAAACCTAATGTTATAAAATATAATTCTAATGATGCTCCTGATAGTGATGGTAGTGTTATTAAATATAATAATGACATTAAAGAACAACCAAAACAAGAAAAGACAAATGTTAATGTTGATCCTGATAAAATTGTTATTGATAGTAATACAATTTCGGATGATGCATTCTTTGATGACTTCTTTGGAGATGATGAATAATATTCATCATCTTTTTTTTGCATATAATATATTGGTGATATTATGAAAAAAATTATGTTGTCTGATTTTAAAAATGATATGGGGATATTTATCGAAGTTAATGATAATAATAAAAATATTGTAAAAAATAGTGTACATATTCCTTATGAACATTTATTAGTTAATTATAAGGAACTATTAGACAAAAATAAAAAATATTTTATTTATTGTACCGGTGGTATTAAGAGTAGGAAAGTAGTTAATATTTTATCTTTTTATGGTTATGATGTTACTTTAGTTATTTAGTCTTAGCCTTTACATTCAACTTTTGAGAACAATTGTTTTTTATATTGATATATTTTATAATATTATTGTGATGTATATGGAATGGTTATTAGGATTTGAAGATATGTTAATGGAGTTTCTAAATGGTTTAGGATTTTGGGCTCCATTTTTAAGTACTATATTGATTTTTTTAGAGGGGATATTAGCATTTTTACCTTTATTTGTTTTTGTGACTGTTAATATTTTATCTTTAAGTAATTTATTTGGAACATTCATTGGTACGATATTAGGTATTATATTATCTTGGGTATTTTCGGTATTTGGATGTTTTACAATGTTCTTTGGAATTAGAAGAATATTTGGTGAGAAGTTTAGAAATAAAATAAAGAATAGTCCTAAAACTACTAAATTTATGAATATTATTGATAAATTAACTTATAGTCAGTTAGTTTTAATTACGTCTATTCCTTTTTCTCCTTCATTTTTTATTAATTTGGGAGCGGGTTTATCAAAAATAAATATGAAAAAGTATTTTTGTGCTTTATTGATTGGAAAATTTGCTGAAATGATTTTCTTGGGATATGTTGGAGTAAGTTTAATAGAATGTTTGACACAACCATTAGCGTTAATAAAAGTAGCTATAATTATGCTTATTGGTTATGGTGCTAGTGTTGCAGTTAATAAGAAATTTAATTTAGATGAGAGGTTTGAATAATGGAGTATATATTACTTGTATTATTGATTGTTGTTATTGTATTACAAATACTTAATTTATTAAAAAAGGATGATGATAAAGATATTGTTGAAAGATTAGGTAAATTAGAAAAGAATGTAAATGCTGACTTAGCTGATTTTAAATTTGATATTAATAAATATTTGATGAATGATTTTAATAAATTAAATGAACAAATAGAACAAAAGTTAATGTATATTAATGATAAGGTTAATGAAAGAATTGATCAAAACTTTGAGAAAACTAATAGAACTTTTAATAATATTTTGGAAAGATTAACTAAGATAGATGAAGCTCAAAAGAAGATAGATAGTTTATCTTCTGAAATAGTGGGACTACAAAGTGTTTTAACAGATAAAAAGACTAGAGGTATATTTGGTGAGGTTAATCTTAATTATATTTTAACTAGTGTTTTTGGTGAAAAGATGGGAAGTATATATGATATACAACATACTATGAGTAATGGTCATATAGCTGATTCGATATTATTTGCTCCAGAACCATTAGGTACTATATGTATTGATAGCAAATTCCCTTTGGAAAATTATGAAAGAATGACAGATAGATCTTTATCTAATAGTGAAAGGGAAATGGCTGCTAAGCTGTTTAAAAATGATGTTAAGAAACATATAGATGCTATATCTACTAAATATATTATTCCAGGCGAAACGGCTGATGAGGCAATTATGTTCTTACCTGCAGAAGCTATATTTGCTGAGATTAATGCTTATCATCCAGAATTATTAAATTATTCATTTGAAAAGAAAGTATGGATATGTAGTCCAACTACTTTAATGAGTACTTTAACAATAATACAAATGGTATTAAAAAATATTGAGAGAGATAAGTATGCTCAAGTTATACATGTAGAATTAAATAAATTAAGTAGAGAGTTTATGAAATATAGGGAAAGATGGGATAAACTATCTAGAAGTATTGATACAGTAACTAAAGATATTAAAGAAATTAATATTACTACTGAAAAGATTACTAAGAGATTTGATTCTATTAATAGCGTGGATGTAGGATTACTTGAATATACTGAAGAAGAAAGTGAATAACTTTCTTTTTTTTGTGTATGTTTAAGTATGAATAGAATTTTTAGAATAGTCGTTGGTTCATTTTTATGTAGCTTAAGTTTAAGTGTTATTATTATATATTCAAATTTATTATTGTATGGTTATAGTTTATGGGAATATATTGTTAATTTATTTAGTGTAGTTGAGTTTTATTAT
>JAZOOK010000096.1:0-4235 GCA_045654965.1 Candidatus Coprovivens sp.
GCAGCAAAATAACCTACAACTATATTACAAGCTAAACTTATGAAAGCACAACCAATCATAAGACCACCTTGTTCTAATATCTCAGACATTTTACTTCCTTCAGTTTGTACAAGTCTTGTAATAGCACTCATATAATCTGGTATTCTAAGTTCTAACCATACATGGAAAGCTACTAAACTTATACAAATAAAAGATAATATAACTTCTTTTTTAGTTAAATTTTTAAATAACTTAAACATCTTTTAAATCCTTTCTAAATTCTTTCTTATCTTATCGACTATTTGACTAAATACTATACATTCTTCTTCACTAATTCCATCTACCATTACATTATCCATTAACTTACGATCTTTCTTTAAGAATTCTGCCATATCCAATCCTTTTTCAGTAAGTACTAAATAATTAATTCTAGAATCTTGTTCACTTGTATGTCTATATACTAAACCATTCTTTTCCATTGTACTAACAATAGATGACATAGTTGATTTATTACAAGACATACTACCTTCTAAATCCTTTTGACATAAAGGTTCTCTACTTCTATAAATAGTCATAATTATCTTTGCATGCATAGGTGTAATATCTACATTCATTCTTTTATATCTATTACATATTGCACGAAATATATCACCATCTATAACCTTTATTTCATGTATTAATGATTTCTTATCCATAGTATCACCTCAACTAGTTCGATACCGAACTATATAATTATACCTCTAACACTAATTATATTCAACCAATATAAAAGAGATTAATATATTTTAATAATCTCTTTATTTAATAAACTCTAAATATCCTTCACTAGTATTACTTACTACTCTAGCCTTCATACCATTTATCATAGTAAAAGATGGTTTAACATGTCCAATGTCAAAGTTAAATATACATTTTACACCTTCAAGTGAATTCTTTATGGCATCTTCATATTTCATATCTGTAAATGTATTTGGGAAACATACCTTACCTATTACTACTGCTTTAGCATACTTAAACCAACCAGCATTCTTAAATTGTAATAATGTATTATATAATCCTTCACTAGTCATACTAAATACATCAAAGTACCAAATAAATCCTTCATCTTTATATCTCTCTAAGAACTCATTAGTCTTATCAAACCTAGTACCTATAATATCTTTTAATACTTCAATACATCCACCTATTAAGATACCTTCTTCATTAACATCACCATTTATATTAGTCCATTCATTAGGTTTATTCATCTCATCACTAAATGATTCGCCTTCTTTAAAAGGATATCTATTTTGTCTTACTAAGTTTCCTTTAAGTATTTCAAAATAATTTAAATATGATTCATGTAAATTATCTTCATTAAAACCCGACATATTACAAGGACTATACATAGTAGCTACATCATAATTAGTAGTTAATATATAAAGTAAACTAGTTGGATCACTACTACCAGCTAACCATTTTACATTATCCTTAAGTATATTAAAGTCTACTTCAGTTAACATATCGTAAAGAAAATCTCCACCACTAGCAATAGCTACCATATCTACTTCTTTATTAGTAAATAAACTTTCTAACTCTCTTGCTCTAGTAACTTTATCACTACTTACTACACCATCTGTTCTTACGTTATTAGTTTCTACTATATTAAATCCATTATTCCTAACATTGCTAATACTCTTTTCATACTTTTCTATCTTCTTTAATACACCACAACTACATGCAGTTATACCAATAGTACTATTTATATCTAAATATTTTGGAAATATCATAATAACACCTCATATTTATTATAACAAAAAAAGTTCCATTAATTGGAACTTTAATTATTTACAAGTTAAACCTATACCTTCGTATGATTCTTTAAATTCATCTATATCAACTTCAGCATCATCATCTTTAGTTGGTTTATTAACTTTTAATATTTCAATTTTATCTTTTGTTATATCAACAAGTGCACCTTCAGAGTCCATTTCTCTATAGTAATCTTTTAATCTATTTTTAGCTTCTTCATCTAAGTCAGATAAATCTACAACCATTGTAGTTGTTATTTTATTTATTTTACCAAACCAATAATTAGCTTTAACAGTAGTAACTACTTTTGTTCCCTGAACTTCATCTGTTCTACTACATGTTACTGATTTAGAAAATGCTAAACATAAAACTAATACAACAACCAATAATAATGCTACTCCAATAATAAGTATTTTTTTAACATCTAGTTTTAATTTTGTTTTCATTTTCAAATCTGAAGAAGGTGTTGGTTGTGGCAATGGATTTCCCATTGGACCTACACCATTTAGATTATTATTAAAACTAGGACCATTATCATTACTACTCATCATGATGGTTGGTTGATTATTATTTGGATTATTATCAATTAATGGCATTGGTTGCATTGGATTATTGTTCATTGGTCCATTATTCATTGAATTTCCTTGATTCATTGGATTCATTCCGTTTTGTGGCATTCCTAAAAATCCTTGATTTGCTCCAGTTGGAACATTTTGCATTGGATTTTGTGGTGTTGGATCTTGATGTAAAGAACCAAATGATTGTGCAGCAGCCATATCATTATTCATAAATAATCCTTGAGCTGGTCCTACTGGATTCATTGGATTTCCTTGATTCATTGGATTACCTTGATTCATCGGATTTCCCTGATTCATAGGATTATTATTCATCATAGGATTATTATTCATTCCGTTTTGTTGCATCGGACTTGGTTGACCTTGATTCATAGGATTCATATTCCCCATAGAATTACCTTGATTCATCGAATTATTATTCATTCCATTTGGTTGCATTGGTCCATTATTCATTGGTCCATTATTCATTGGTCCATTACCCATTGGATTATTATTCATTCCATTTGGTTGCATCTGACTTGGTTGACCTTGATTCATCGGATTCATATTACCCATAGGATTACCTTGATTCATCGAATTATTATTCATTCCATTTGGTTGCATTGGTCCATTATTCATTGGATTATTATTCATCATAGGATTCATATTATTCATTGGTCCTACTGGATTCATTGGATTTCCTTGATTCATAGGATTATTATTACCGTTATTCATTGGATTCCCATTAGCCATCGGATTCATTGGATTACCCATTGGTCCCACTGGATTCATCGGATTACCAGGAATTTGTTGTTGATTTTGCATTGGATTCATAACACCAGGTGTGCCACCAAAATTGCCATTATTATTGTTATTATTATTTAAATTATTAGGTTGAGGATTAGGGTTACCTTGACCATAACCAAGACTGTTAAAAAATCTTCCTCCACTCATAATATCACACTACTTCCATATCGTCCTATAATACAAGTATACCATAAGTAATAAAAAAAAGAATTAATAATTTAATTCTTTTTAGCCTTCTCTTGAATATAATTATAAACTTCTTGCCAACTTTCAACACGTTCAATATTCTTCAACTTTTTAGTAAACAAAGTACCAAATTGTAACGTATCTACACCAGCTTTATGAACAGCTCTACAGTTATCATTATTATCATCAATAAATACATCAATACCTTCAATTAAACATTGTTGATCTTTTCTCTGAATATTTACTAACAATTTATCATAAGGAACTTTATTAACTTTTAAGAAGTCATAACTTATTTTATAAGGTTCAACAAATTCCTGTGGATTTCTTGCTGTAATAAATATAATTTCATGACCTTCTTCTTTTAATTTAGTAATAACATCTAAAGCTCCATCTCTTACTGGTGTAAGTTTTGCACAAACAGGTAAACTTTCAGAAACAAAATGTGCATAATCAGGAAACATCTTATCTAACTTTTTATATGTTGGTACTTCCTCATATAATTTACTTAAACTAACACCATATCTAACTGCAACCATAGGTAACAACATTTCATATGTATAAGTTATAGTATCATCTATATCTATCCCTATTCTCATAACTTCACCCACTAATTATTCTTCATCTTCATTTATTTCTTCTTCGTCTTCTTCTTCCTCATCTTGAATCAAATATTCTTCTGGAACATAATGTTTTTGTTTAATTACAAATCCTCTTTCAGTAAATAAATTTAAACCAAAATAAACTAAACATATTAAATCCCCAATAAACAAGAATAAATACATCAAACTAAAATTAAATATTCTAATCAAGATTATAAAAAAGATTAAACAAAATATAAAACCAAATATACACTTAGCTTTACTAGGTCTATAATATGTTTCTACATTTACTTTTTTCTTAGCATTATATTTATCA
>JAZOOK010000097.1:0-3821 GCA_045654965.1 Candidatus Coprovivens sp.
ATATTATCAAAATTATCTAAATAATATATGTTCGCAATTCCTGATATATTTAATACATCATCAACTGATAAAGGAGCTCCTACCCATTTTGCTTTAAATTCATCATATGGGTTAATGAAAATCATTTCATTTTCCTTACCATTTATCTTACTTAATAAAACAATATTTTCGTATTCTATTACACCACATAAATAAAAGTAATTACGATTCACTTCATATTTACTTTCATTTAATTGATGAGAAAATGCTAATAATATTGAATTATCATCCATTGATGCTAGTATTTTCTTTCTATTCTTTTCAAATACACTACTATTCATAATTCCCTCCACTTATTATAGAAAAATGCGGCAACTTAACAATATTCTTAGAAAGTTTAATCCGCATTTTACATTAATATTACATGTTATTTTTCAATATTTCTTTCAAAAACAGCATATACATGTACACCGCTAACAACAGTGTCCATAATAATCTTACCATCTTGATATAAATATTCTTCCGTAACTACAGTTGCTCCAGCTTTAGTATAGATAAATATTTTTCCATCCTCAATCTCAAATGTAGCAACAGCTTTATATGATTGACTTTGGCCTATACCTTTTGAGCTAACAGTACAATCACCATTTGCTTTAAGTTCTATAGTATAATACTCGAAATTAGACATGCTAATAGCACCGCCTGCTTCGACTATTTCATAAACTCCTGCTTCATCTTTGTACTTTCCTAAACAACTGCTTAAACATAATACTAAAGAAAACATTAATACTAATAATAATACTTTTACTTTTTTCATAATAAATCGTCCTCCTATTGTATCTTAATTATATAATTTATATTATTAAAAAACAATACTAACTATCTTTCAAATTGAGCGTGATATAACATACTATATTCACCGTTTAACTCTAACAATTTATCATGTGTTCCGTGTTCAACAATTTCACCATTTTGAACAACGTAAATTTCATCAGCACCTCTAATAGTTGATAATCTATGGGCAACTACTAATGTAGTTCTACCATAACATAATTCATCAAGTGCTTTTTGGATTAATATTTCAGTTGCGTTATCAAGTGCGCTTGTTGCCTCGTCCAAAATAAGAATAGGAGGGTTTTTCAAGAACACTCTCGCAATCGATAATCTTTGTTTTTGACCACCAGATAACTTAACACCACGTTCCCCAATTATTGTGTCATAACCATTTTCTAGTGTCATAATATAATCATGGATATTAGCGCGTTTAGCAGCTTCATACACTTCTTCATCGCTAGCGTCTAACTTACCATATAAAATATTTTCTTTCATAGTACCATTAAACAAGAATACATCTTGTTGAACTATACCAATGTTTTTTCTTAATGATTCAAATGTTATATCATTGATGTTGTTTCCATCAATTGTTATTATACCTTTTTCTACTTTATAGAAATTAGGAATAAGATGACAAATAGTTGTTTTACCACCACCAGATGGACCAACTAATGCTATCTTTTGTCCGCTTTGAATATTAAACGATACATTCTTTAATACATCTTTTGTTGAATCATATTCAAATGATACATTATTAAAACTAATATTACCTTCTAATCTATCAACTGTAATTGCATCAGGGTTAACCATCTCTTCTTTCTCATCCATAATTTCTAAGAAACGTCTAAAACCTGTTACCCCATTTTGATATTGTTCAACGAAGTTAATTAATGTTACAAGTGGATTAATAAATACATTGATTGACACAACAAATGTAATGTATTCTGGGACTTCTAGTTTTTCTAAATAAATAAAGATACCACCAATTAATAATACTATTACATTAAACACGTCAGTAACGAATGTTGTTGATGAATGGAATTGTCCCATAGCTTTGTATGCCTTACTTCTAGCTTTAACAAAGTATCCATTTCCTTCTTCAAACTTTTCTAATTCTTTTTCTGAATTAGTAAATGCTTTAGTAACTCTAATACCTGTAATTGATGATTCTAACGCACCATTAATTTCCGCTACTGCCTTACGTGATTCTAAGAATGCATTATTCATTCTTTTTCTCATAATTAATGAGATAATAACTAAAATTGGTGCACAACAGAAAATAATAAGTGTAAACATCCAATTAATCGTACATAAATAAATAAACGATAAAATTACTGAAACACCACAAATAAAGATGTTTTCAGGACCGTGGTGAGCTAATTCGGATACGTCCATTAAATCGTTTGTCATACGTGACATAATCTTACCTGTTTCATGTTCATCATAATAACTAAATGGTAATTTTTCTAACTTTTTGAACATATCACGACGCATATCAGCTTGCATCTTTACTCCGATAACATGTCCATAATATTGAACAAAATATCTAAGTAACATTCTTATAAAATAAATCGCAAATAATACAACACCACAATAAATAATTAAATTTAATTGTTTGTTAGGAATAAAATCTTCTAATAATAAATTTGTTAATATAGGATACCCTATCCCTATAATCGCAATAACTAAAGACGCAAGCATATCTAGAGAAAACATCCCTAGATATGGCTTATAATAACTTATAAATCTTTTTAACATATTACCACCTATAAACATTCCTTAATGATTTTTGGTAATTTCTTACATTCTTCTAAAGAAATAGATGATAATGTTGCTCGAATAATATTTCCCATAGGAATTAAATGAACTTTCTTTTCTACTAATCTCTTATATACTGCATCTGGGTCATCACAAGGAATTGTAATAAAGAATCCACAATCAAATGGTAAATATTTTAAACCTACTTTATCAGCTTCTTCAATAAACGCTTTTGCACGATTAATTAATGTTACTCTTGCGTTTTCTAATTCATTTTTGAAGCTATTTCTTAATTCATCATCTAATATTATCTTAGTAATAATATTAATACCTAACATTGATGAATTAGACCATTTAGCACGTGATGAGAATTTGTTTGCTACTGCGAAATCTTTTATATCTTGTGCGTTTTTACTTAATCCAATCATCGCACCAATACGAAGTCCGTATAATGCCATTGTTTTAGAACCAGAAAAACCTAATACAGTTAAAATATTATCGTTAAATCTTCTAAACTTCATAATAGTATTTCTACTATTTTCTAAACCTCTTAAATCATAATCGATATATGCCATATCTAACATTAAAATTACATTACAACCATCTTTAGATACTTCATTTAATAAATCAATTACTTGATCCCATTCATTATCTTTCATACAATAACCTGTAGGATTATGACATGGATCATTAATTACTAATAATACTCTATTTTGTTCTTCTTTATGCTTATAAACTAATTCTTTTAAATGTTCTATATTAAACTCATCTTTATCATTAAATAAATTATAACAATCATAAGATGAACCTGATTCATATAAGAATTGTTTATAATTCCCCCACATAATGCTAGGAAGTAATGCTTTTTCTCCTGGGTTTAAATAATTTGAGAAAGTGTTAGATAAAGCTCCACTTCCACCAGGTGTTGCCATTACTTCAACATGAAACACACTAGTCATTTCATCATAATTATCTTGGAACACCCATCTTTTTACTGCTTCATGAAACTTCGCATGACCAGGAGTTGATGAATATTCAAATTTTTCATCTGCAGTTAAATTATTAATTGTTTTGTTAACACTATCAAAGGTAAATAAATTACCTTCTTCATCATATAACATACCAATAGTAGAGTTAATAACACTACTATCTTTATTTTTTTCTTGTTTAGCTATAACACCTAAAGTTATGATATTACTCTTATCTTCTTTAATTTCGCTTCTTTTAGCTAATAATCCCATGAAAATCAC
>JAZOOK010000098.1:0-3646 GCA_045654965.1 Candidatus Coprovivens sp.
TAACCATTTCACCATTAACATAAACTTGTCCTTTAGAAATTAACTCTTCAGCTTTTCTTCTAGAACAATATCCACTATTAGCAATAACTTTTTGTAATCGTTCCATATAACTTCACCCGTCCTTAATTATACAAGAAAAATTAAAAAAAGAGAAATATTTCTCTCTTTTATCCAAAATAATAGTAATAAATTAGAAAAATTATTGCTGCTAAAGCTCCAAATATAATTAAAACATTTCTAATAACTACTGGATTTTCTTTTCTTTTAAACTTTTCTAACATTTCTTGCTCAGCACCAAATCCATCTACTGGATTTGCAGAAATAAAAGTTTTACATAGTATAACAAATACTATATATACTAAAACGGTTTTAATTATAATGTCATTTTCTTTAATTAAATCGCCAAAAAAATTATAAACAACAAATAATAATACCATTGCAATTATTGTAATAATTAAATTTACTAATAAACTTCTTTTATTTTTATTGAAGTTAAAACCACATTCACATCTTTTCACTGCATTAGCATTTCTTTTTCCACACTTAGGACAACTTTTATTAACAAAATCTAAATCATGACGACATTTAGTACATTTCTTAGTTAATTCAAAATTTAAATAACCGCATTTAGGACATTTAATTTGTTTTAAATTTTTAGCAATAGATTCAACATTCTCTTTTTCTATTTCTTCTAAGTTTTCTATATCTATATTTTCCAAATCATCAATTTTTTCAATTTTATCTTTTTTCTTCATAATATCACTACCTTTACTAATTATATCAAAAAAAGATTTTAGCCACAACAAAAGCCGCTACTATACCACATACATCAGCAAATAATCCCACAGGTAAAGCATACCTAGAATTCTTTATTTTAATACTTCCAAAGTACAATGCTAATACATATATAGTAGTATCTGTTGCACCTTGTATAATACTTGCTAAAAAAGAAACATAACTATCTACCCCACTACTTTGATATATCTTACTTAACATAGCTAATGATGCATTCCCACTAATTGGTCTTAATATTACCATAGGAATAACTTCTTTAAATCTACCACCAATAACATTTAATATATCACTCCCTACAAAAATATTAACTGCAAATATCATAGCTAACATAACAGGTAATATTTCAACAACAATTTTTAAACCATCTACTGCACCTTCAACAAAATTATCATATATATCACATTTTTTTATAAATCCATAAAAAATAATAACTAAAATAATACAAGGAATTAAATATCTATTTAGCATTTTTTCTCCTTATTAAATAATCCATTAACAAACCACAAAAACTACTAACAAAAGTAGCAATTAAGGAAGGAATTATAACTTTACTAGGATCAACACTACCAAAACCTAATCTAAGTGCTATAACACTCATAGGTATTATAGTTACACCACTAGTATTTAAAACTAAAAAAGTAATCATTCCTTCACTAGCAACATTATTATGTTTATTATCTTCGTCTAATTCTTTCATAGCCTTTAATCCCGCAGGTGTAGCAACACTACCAAGTCCCAACATATTAGCAACTATATTAGAAGATATATATTGAAATGCTTTTTCATTCTTTACACTTGGCATCAACTTTTTTAACAAAGGACTTAATAAATTACTAAACTTTAATAGCAATCCACTATTTTCTGCAATTTTCATAACACCACACCATAACACTATTAAAGGACCAATAGATTTAATCATATCCAATGTATCATAAGAAGAATTTAAAATAATATCACTCATATTATTACCAGTAAAAAAAGAAAACAATAAACCAACTATAATTAAGAAAAACCAAATAAAATTAATCATTTAATCACCAAAATTTCAAAAACTCTATTAATTTATTTAAAAAACTTTTATCCTTACTAACACTTACCTTTTCATAATATAAATTCCTACTACCTAAAACTTCACCATTAAGAATAACTTCTACTTTACCACCTATACTACCATTAATAGCATTACTTAAATCAAACTTGTTAACCTTTATTTCAACTCTATCATTATTATTTTTTATCATATAAAAATCATTTTTCATAATCAAATTATTACCATAATCTCTTGTCTTATCTAAAACCTTTACTCTTTCATACTTATTAAAATATTTCTCATATAAATATTTATGATCTTCAAAGTCATTCCCATCATTAAAAGTAACAACAATTAAATTCATATCATTTTTACTTGCAGTAGTAACTAAAGTTCTATGTGCTTTCTTAGTAAAACCAGTTTTTCCACCAGTACAATATTCATAGGAACTTAATAGTTTATTCTTATTTAACCATCTATAAGATTTAAAACTAGATTTAACCATTATTTCTTTAGTTCCCACAATTCTTCTATAATCATTATTTTTCATAGCATATTTAGTTAATAAAGCCATATCATAAACCGTAGATATATTTGCACTACCGTCTCTTTCTTCTAAACCAGAAGGATTAACAAAAATAGTATTTTTCATACCAATCTTATTAGCCATTTCATTCATCATATAAACAAAATTATCTACACTATCACCGACATAAGAAGCAATAGCTAAAGCTGCATCATTACCGCTTCTAAGCATTAAACCATATAACAAATCATCTAAGACTAATTCTTCTCCCACCTGTACATAAATACCACTTCCATAAGAACTTAATATATCTTCATTAATCTTAACTACACTTTCTAAATCACCATACTCTATTGCAGTTATAGCAGTCATAATCTTAGTAACACTAGCAATCAAACTTTCTTTCTTAATATTACTACCCTCTAATACCCTTCCACTATCCATATCCATTACTATATATGAACTAGCACTAATCCCCATAACCTTACAAGGAAATAAGATAAACAATACAAGTAACATAATTTTTTTCATATTCCACCTATATTAAGATATGAAAAAAAGGACTAAAATAGTCCTTCTATCTAACAATTATTGGTTTTAAAAATTCAAAACCACTTATATTTCGTAATATTCCAAATCCAATTATTACTACAATCAATAACATACAAGTTTTAAATCCAAGTTTTAAATACTTCCTTTTCAAAAGTATACATACACCCACATAAATAACATAAACAATAAATAATATAAGTAATATAAACATACACGGATTAAATCTAAATGCTTGGTAAAAATCAAACTTTAATATAGATAATATCATTCTAGTAACTCCACAACCTGCACAATCAATATCAAATAACTCTTTTAAAGGACATCCTATATCCATTAAAAATATAAGTAAATAGGAAAATATTGTTGATATAGCAATAATAAATACTTCTTTATTACGCATACATATTTGTTTCAAAAGCTAGCCAAAATATAAAAATATAATAAAATACAACCAATAATAGTAATACTAATCCAATAATACTTAAAACTAAACCAACAGTTCCCATCCATTTAGTAGAAGGATCAACTAATCCTTTTTTTACTTTATTCATTGAACTAATTGAACAAATTAATCCTGGTATAGAAGTAACACCACAACAAGCAGTTACTGCTAATAAGCCACACACAAATCCAGCAATTCCCATCCCATCTTTAGGTAAGTCATTTGGAAGAACTGCCATACCATTATTCATAACTGGTTGTACTGGAACTGCTTGTTCTACTACAGTACCACATTTACCACA
>JAZOOK010000099.1:0-4070 GCA_045654965.1 Candidatus Coprovivens sp.
TAGCTTAATACTATGTTCATTTTAGCCCTGCATCAGGGATTTTACGAACCTTTCAAGACAATAAATAATACAAGGAATAGCATAAAAGATTACCACATTATCAGAGAAATCAATAAGTTTTAAATTGTCAATATCTATTTGTTCAATAGGACGATTACGGAAGTATTTAATAATTATATTATAAATAGAATCGGTTCCTTCTAATAATCTATCATCTTCAATAGCATTAATAAGTTCTTCTTTAAAACAAGGAATAATTCCAAAATTTACATCAGAAATTTGATGTTTCACCTCAAAATAATTCTCTAATCTTGTTTGGAATATGGACAACGGATCAGAGATATATTCAGCGATCGCATTATGCTCATACCAACGAAGTCTTTGCAAATCTTTTTCTTCTATACATTTAAAAAATGATTTAGCATACTGCATCGGAAACAGAGTAGATAATCTAATCTGCTGAGTAAGATAAATATAATCTTCGCTCCCGTCAAGAATTTTATTTTCCTTTAAGAATTCAATCATAAAAGGATCATAAAAGTTTTGATTGTTATGCAAAAAAATAAAAGTCTGTACTCTCGATTTGTAAAATACAGATTTATAATAAATTCGTAAATCATAAAGTACTTTATCTAAAGCTTTGATCATATTATAAGATTCATGTCTAATAATTGGATTAAAACCTGTACCTAAATTATTTACAATCATATTATATTTATCTTCAATATTATCTGATTCAATTACGTCTTCTAATTGAGAAGATTCCAATTTATACTGAATCTTATAAATATTAGATCCATTTTCTAATGTATCTGGTGTACTATCTATTACTCTAAATAATAACTTTTCTTCTGTATAGATAATATGGAAATAATCACCAGGGTATGGGATAATAGTATTAGGTAATATAATTGCCTCTCCACTAATTTCAGAAGCCTCTACACCAAAATCCCCATTTTCCATAGAAATAGCTATCTGATCTATGCCATATATCATAAAATCTTCAATCATATTATATTTAATTGGACTGTCTAAACCAATATCTGCATAATATAATTTAGATGCTTCATCTAGTGTAGAAGCTTCCTTATTTTGGTTAAAATAAACAACGGCTGTACCAGTTTTATCATTCCATTTATAGTACGGGTTATTCATTATTTCTTTTAAGCCAGTGACTAACCCATCTATATTATCACGATGCTCGGTGTTAATAAATTTACCCATTATATTAGCTCCTCCTTCTTTTAGTAATAATTAATATGATGTTTCGCCGATGCTAATACGCTTAGAAAACATTAAAGTAAATTATTGTAATAATAATTATTATATTTTTAAAGGAGGTATTATAATGGCTTATATTAAAAATAATTGGGCAATTTATGACCCTGATCTACCTGACGAGGAACAGCCTGATGCTTTTATAACCTTATCCAAATTACAGAATATTGAGTGTGGCATTGAGGGAGCTCATGAGAATACTGCTATACCCGGACCTCAGGGTGAGCCTGGTGTTCAAGGCCCTAAAGGTGAAAAGGGTGAACCTGGTGAGAAAGGTGAAAAGGGTGAACCTGGTGAGAAAGGTGAAAAGGGTGAACCTGGTGAGAAAGGTGAAAAGGGTGAGCCTGGTGTTCAAGGTCCTAAAGGTGAAAAGGGTGAACCTGGTGAGAAAGGTGAACCTGGTGTTCAAGGTCCTAAAGGTGAAAAAGGTGAGCCTGGAGTTCCTGGTAAAGACGGTATAGATGGTAAAGACGGCTATACTCCTGTAAAGGGCACTGACTACTTTACTGAAGAAGACAAAAATGAATTAGTAGCGGCTGTAGTTGCTACTAGAAAGATTGCTCCTTATTTCAACGAGGAGGCTAATGTTTTTGCTGCTTGTGGTGTACATGTTACTATCGAAGCTGCAGAAGAAGCTGGTAAAATTAGAATTCATTGGTTTGATCAGTATTCTAAACCTCAGGAGATGATCCTTCCTGAAGGTATTTATGTTGCTGGCGGTGGATGTAGTGCTGATGTTGTAGAGTACTACCCTGCAACTAGTGTTACTTTAAACGGTGGTTATGTAGATGCTCTTATCGGTGGTTGTTTCGGTAATGGTGTTGTTGGACATTCTACTGTTATTGTAAACGGTGGTGTTTATAAGAATAGCACTTATGTAAGTGGTGGTGGTATGCACTGGGCTACTAAAGCTACTTCTACTAACAAAGTGGGTCATGCTGAAGTTATTATCAATGGTTCTGATGATAATGAAATTTCTACTGTTTACTGTGGTTGTATGTCTGGTGATTGTTCTACTGGATATGCTAAAGTGACTGTAAATGGAGGAAAGATTGCTTGGTTATCTGGTGGCGGTTCCAACGGTTATACTGGTTATTCTGAACTTGTTGTAAACAGTGGTGAGATCAAAGTACTTCAGGGATGTAACCGTGGTGTTGCTGGGAATATCAAGACTGTCATAAATGGTGGTACTATTAAGAATTTGTATGCTGGTGGTGAAGCTGGAGATGCAAGTGTAACAGCATCTTATTATAAGGCAGAATTAGTTCTTAATGGTGGTACTATTGAGAAGGCATCTGCTGGTACTAACGGTGGTGTTGAAGATGCTTCTAATGTTTCTGGTACTTATAAAGAAGGTGTAGTTGCAGATGATGTAGCTACTGCTATGAATTTGGTTAAGACTATGACTGTTGAAGATCTTTATAAGAAACTTGTTGCTGCTGGTGTAATTACTGAGTAAACAAAAAATAAATAGGGTAGAGATTTTTCTCTACCCTTTAAACATAATATTATAATTTATAGTATAATTCCTTAGTACCATTAACAGTACCAATTTTACCAACAAGGACTCCATTATTTACAATGTAGTCATTTACTTCTTTTCTTATCTCTTCTTCATAGATGTATCTATTTACTTTAGAGATAACTTTACTAGTAATGGTATTCATTGTAAGTTCCTCCTTTCGTTATATATTATAGAAATAAATAACGGCGAATTATTTATTTCACTATAATAATATATAATTGAAAAGAGGAACAATTACAAAAAAAATAATTCCGGTAGAGAGAAATCTCTACCGGATTCTTATTTTGTTATCGACTATACGTTCTTTTGGAACTCCATAATCTTTCTCATTTGGATATGCATTATTATGTAAATATAAAGGTATATTAAAATACTGTAATAGATTTGCAATATCATATATTTGATTTCTATTTTGATCATTATCCATATAGATATGAATCTCCATATTATATATACCTAATTTAGTTAAGAAATGTCTTATACATCCTTTATAACTAGAACCAGTTGCAGATATAAATATATCTCTATCTGTTCTATTTACAACGTTATACTTGATAGATAATATATCAAATGGACCCTCAGCTATATGTAATCTGATAGGTATAGGAATCCTTAAATCGATATTAGATGGTATTACATAAAACTTGAGTGTATTATCATATTTATCAAATACATTATAGTTTATATATCTTCTATTGATTCCTTCATATACCTCTTTATCTACAACTTTTCTTAAGTTAATAAATGCATTATCAAATGATAGAAATCCTAAAAAGTTGGAATCTAATTGATCTACTATATTAGGATTCCTTGTTAATTCTAATCTATTCTCTCTTATTAGATCTTTAATATTTAAAACTATCTTATTATCAAGACAATCTTTTAAACTAAGATTTGTGCCGAGTCTATTATTTATATATCTCAGTTTATATAAAAATAATTTATCTTCAGTAACAAATGTATTTCTTATATTATAGATTATATTATCTAAGAACTTTTTATTCTTAGTAAGAGATAATACCTTAGCATTATATTTTGTGAGTTCTATTCCCATTTGAGAATCGAAGACTCCCCATTCTATTAATTTATCATTAGTGACAATACCTTGAGCATGACACTTCTGACAATAAAAATAAGATGGTTCATCTTCTTTAGGGACACTTATATAAAAGTGTCCCTTTCTCATATTAGAAGAATCCGCACAATAAAAACACCTACAATTAACCTCTCTTCTACCAGCCACCGGATAAGCAAATGGTTTAATATG
>JAZOOK010000100.1:0-2968 GCA_045654965.1 Candidatus Coprovivens sp.
TCATAATTATTTAAAGCATTATTAACTATATAATAACCAGTACTACTATCTATCTTATATCCAGAATCTTTAAGTGATTTTTCTATTCTAGAATATATTTCTTTAGGTTTTAAATCATCAATTTGAATAAATTTATATCTATCTTTAATAATCTTACATATCTTCTTTTTAGTATCTGCTTTACCATTTAAAGTAAATATTAATACAGTATTATCATTAGGTTCATTTAAATATTGTAATAACTTTTCATCTTTTTTAGAAACTTTTTCATCTTCATCAGTTTCTTCTTCTTTACTCTTTCTTTTAGAAGCACCAAATATTTGTGCATTCTTAACTACCATATATTTCTTATCATCAAATAAAGAAAAGTAAGAAGCTTCTTCTAATACATCGTCTAATTCTACTCCATTAAGATCAAAACTAGCATAAGGATTATCTTTTAATATCTTCTTTAATTCTTCTTCCATTAAATGAAAACTATTACTACATATTAGATATACATTATCCATAAAAACCACCTTGGTTAATATTATATCACAATAAACAAAGAAAGAAGAATACTCTTCTTTCAATTTATATCAACACCATATGATGACTACTATATTTTATGTAACTTTATAAAAAAAGTAACACAAATAAAAAAACGCCAACTAGCGTTTTTTAGTTTTTTTGACAGTCTTTTTTGAATTAACTTTAACAGGTTCTGATCTATTAGCATAAGATCTATAATACATAATCTTAGATATAGCACAAACTACTAAAACAATAGGAAATAAAATTAAAATCATATCTAAAATAAGACCATTTCTTACAACTTCATTAAAAAAAGAAATTAAAAAGTTACTACATTCTGCAAGAATATAATAAAAAATTAAAGATAATAATACAGAATCTAGTATTACTTCTAAAACAATACCGCCTCTTTTTCTTTTAATTACATACTCCTTACTTAACCATTCCTTCATATTCTTACCTCCTATTAAAATTATATCACATATTATTGTTTTTTAATCTTCTTAATTCATCATAAGTAGACATAGAAACCGTTTCATTTTCCATACAAGCAATTATTCTTTTATATTTTTCTTCATCAATACCGTGTTGATCGATAAAAGTTATATCTCTTAAATCTTTTTCTCTTCTATATTTATCTTTACCTGCTCTTATAAGTTCCATACTTTGAGTATATGTTTGTATACCATCTACATTAACTGGTACTATGACATCATTTAGTTCTAAAAAAGGTAATACTTCAATACCAGCCAATTGTCTATCAGGACTAAAACTAGCTCTAGTAAGCACTCCATCTTTAATAGACATAGGTTCAAATTCTACATAAACGCCATCAATAAATACTTTTAAACCATAGTCTCTATCAAGACCTAAATTAATAGAATCTCTTTCTGCTTTATAAATGCCTGCTTCTTTTAATAGTCTTCTAATCTCATCCATACATTCTTCATCTATTAATACATCAATATCAGAATGTACTCTACCCGATTCTTCTCTATGATAAATATAAGGCATTGCTCCACCAAAGAAACAAACTCTATCTCCAATACCTTCTATACTAGCAATCTTTTTTACTACATTTCTTACTTCATCTAACTTAGGCATTATAATCACTTCCTAATTATATATTAAATCATATTTCTTTTTACTGCAACTTTACCATATCAAATACCAATATCATAAATTAATATTCTACATCAAAAAAAGAACTATCAAATTGATAATTCCTAAAAGATTACCTATTTATTAAAATCACTTCTCTATCAGATTCTTTTAAAAGTGAAAAAGATTTATTTTCTTCAGTGAATAATCTTTCTAATTTTACTAGCCTATTATGAGTAAAAGTTTCATGTAAAACAATAGCAACATCTTCATCACTACAATAATAATCTTCTTCCAAATAATACGGATCAAAAATATATGCAAAATTATCATCAATTTTAGTAATTAATACATAATGTTCTACATCTTGCCAACATCTTGCAATAATTACCCCGTTATTGTCTACTGTTTTTTTCATATCAAATAAATTAACTTTTTCCTTACTCAATACTGTACAATTTATATTAAAATGTTTATTATCATTCGCATACTTCGTAAAATATCTTGCAAGTAACTCCGCATGCTTTCTAGATGTTCCACCTTTACCTACAATTCCATCTTCACCTTCTACATCTAATGTATATTTATAAACTGCTTTTACAAGTTCGACAGGAACATCTTCCCTATCATATAAATAAGCTAAGGCATTTATAAACGAAGTAGTACCACAATCATATTCAGTATTTTGATATCTTAAAGGTATTTTCATTATATCATCTCCTATAATTATAATATCATATTGGTTCATAATTATGGTACACATGTTACGACCTTTAACTTATTATTTTTAATTTTAAAGGTAATACTTCCATCTTGATCAGTTCTATAAATTTTACTATCTTCTAAATTATCTAATACAATATTATTCGGATGACCATATCTATTATTCTTTCCAACTGATATAATCGAATATTTAGGACTAATTTCATTAATAAAAGATTTACTAGAACTTGTATTACTTCCATGATGTCCCACTTTCAAAACATCTATATCTTGTAAATTATATTGTTCTATTAAATATTTTTCTACTTCTATCCCCGCATCTCCCATAAATAGAAATTTATGATTATTTAGTTCTACATAAATTACATTTGAATTATCATTCTCATTACCATAATCTTTATTATTTAAAAAATATAATTTATTATCATCAATATTTAATACCTTAATACCAAAAGAATATAATATTTTCTTCTTATCTTACACTTTAATTAAATCTTGTTCTAATTCGTTAAATCCACCACTATTAAATATATCTTTTTCTACTTTTACATTATTTACTAAATTTATTGCATCTCCCATATGATCATAATCCCCATGACTAAGAATAATCAAATCAATAGATTTAATACCT
>JAZOOK010000101.1:0-24829 GCA_045654965.1 Candidatus Coprovivens sp.
TATGTTATAATTATTAATATGATAGAGGTGCTTTATGAAAAAACGAATAAAAAAATATATAAAAATATTATTAATCATTATCGTACTATTTATACCTTTATACATAGCACCATTAGTAAAAGCTGATTCTGGTTGGGATACAAGTTACGACTCTGATAGCTCTTGGGATTCTGACAGTTCCTGGGACTCTGATAGTTCTTGGGATTCTAACAGTTCTTGGGATTCTGATAGTTCATATAGTTCCGGTGGTTATTCTGGTCCAAGTGACTATGGCAATGCATTTGATATAATCCAATCATATATGTTAACAATTATTATATTCGTGTTATTTGCAATATTAATAGCAAGTGCAAGTAAAAAACAAGTTAGAACAAATGATAAAAACAAATATATAATGTACACTTATCAAGACATACCACAAAACAAACTAGAAGAATTTCTTCCAGGAGAATCAATACAATTTATAAAACAAGAAATGTTCTTACATTTCATAGAAATACAAAATGCATGGATGAACTTTGAATACGATAAACTTAGAACATTATGCACAGACGAATTATACAATAGTTATCTATCACAACTAGAAACATTAAAATTAAAACATGGTCAAAATGTAATGCATAACTTCAACTATATAGACGCTAAAATAACTAACATAGAAGAAGTTAATAACGAAATAATACTAACTATATTCATGTGTGTAGAATTCTATGATTATGTAATAAATACTAAAACTAAAAAAATCATAAGAGGAACAAACTATAATACAGTTCTAAATAACTACATAATGACTTTTGTAAAAGGAAAAGAACAAAATAATAAAAAATGTCCAAATTGTGGTGCTCCAAATAAAAATGTTACTTCAGGAGAATGTGACTACTGTCATTCAACACTAGTAACAAAAGCATCTAAATTTGTACTAAGTTCTAAAAAGAACGTTAACAAATAGAAATGAGGTAACAACATGACACTACAAGAATTATCAAACTTAGACCCAACATTTAATCCCGCAACTTTTATAAGCAAATGTAATCACGTATTCATAAAATACCTTTCAGCAATAATGATGGATAACTTAAAAGAAGTAGATCACTTCATTAGTGATGATGTATACAAATATGGTGAATTAATAATTGCTCCTTTAAGAAGTAGAAACTTACGCCAAATGTATGATGAATTAAATGTTAAAAACACTCGTATTTATAACGTAGAACTAATAAACAATAAATATGTTATTACAGTATTTATAGAATCAAAATATATGGATTATATAATAGATAAGGATACTGGAAATACAGTTGAAGGCAATGACAAAACAAGAATACAAGTAAACTATAGACTTACATTTACTAAAGATGTAAATGCTATTAACGAAGGTGAAGCCAAAAAATGCCAAGCATGTGGTTCTCCAATGAATATAAATGATTCTGGTATATGTGAATATTGTGGTTCAATATATCAACAAGAAAAACATGGTTGGATTCTTAATAACATAGCAAAAGTAAGTACAATGTACATATAAAAAAACATCTCATAAAAGAGATGTTTTTTTATTTTATTAATGTAACAACTTGGTCTCCCCAAATTGATTTCTTGGTTTCTGCTTCTCTTGATATAACATTAGCTATAGCATTTAAAGTATTTTTAATTAATTCTATATCCTCAGTAGACAATTCACTTTGGCCTTCAAAATCAAAATCACTACTTGTACTTTGAATATTATAAAGAGTATCTAATAGACCATCCCATTCTCCACTTAAGACAATATTATAATCTATTGATTTACCTTTTTTATCAACAGATACATCAGAGAATTCAACATCCCCACTATTATATCCATCTTTACTAGATTGATTTTTAATTCTTACTTGATCAATACTAGTTTCATCAAACCCATAAACATCCAATATCTTACATTTTATTGCAGATAAAGAAGCTCTTTCTAAAATATTTCTAACATGACTTACTATCCATTGATTAGCACTAGTTCTCATATTAACAATATTATTCAATAACTTAATCTTTTCATCTCTACTTAAATCATCAAAATTATTATACTTTTCAAGTAAGGCCTGAGCATTTTCCAAAGTAACTTCATCTAATATTAAGGTATCAATTTTAAGAATTTGTCCTGGCCATATAGTAGTTGTAGTTAAGTTATTTAACTTCATAATAGAATCAACACTTACACCATGTTTGTCAGCAATTAATGATAAACTATCACCAGTGTTTACTTCATATTCTATAGTAGGTAACTCTATTTCACTTCTTAAATTTTCATCTAATTCAATATCATTTGGAAGAACTTCTAATATATTAATATGTTCTTCTAACATTGCTAAAGAATCCATTAAAGAAAAATCTTCATTTTCTTTTTGAAAAGGAATACTTTCTACATGTTCATCAAAACAAGTATCATCTTGAACAGTTTGAATTTTAGAACTAAAAACTAAAGCTTCACTTTTCTTTTTACCACAACCTGATACAGATAATGCTATAGTACCAGCAAGAACTAATGCAACTAATTTTTTCATATTAAATTTTAAATTTTTCATAAATATTTTATCTCTTTCCTTTTATATATATTATTTATACTTTTTTCTTTCCGATAATCTTATACCACAGCCTAGTTATAAATGTCAAATATATTATATTCAAATCATATAAATGTTTTTTATGTCAATATAAAAGAACATAATTACTAAATTATGTTCCATTTATTACTTAAATAACAATACTATTTCTTAATAAAATTATAATAAGTAGCAGTTGTCATATTTACAACCTGTAAATTCTTATTATCATTTAATAAGAATCCATACCAATAAATATCTTGATTTACTGTAGTTGTCTTACCATTAATAGTATATCCCTCTAATTTTATATTAAATACTACAAAATTACTTTTATCATATTTTTCATTACTATTAAATAATTTAACTAGTTCATCATTAGTTACACCAAAAGATTTTAAATCTTTTGTTATATATTCCACAGCTAAATCCCCAACATAGAATACATAATCTCCATACTGTACATTATCAGTATGATCATTTTGATTTAAGTACCAATTAAATCTATCTTTATCAAATATAATTTCTGAATTATCACTAGCTATCCATGTAGTATTTTGTACAAACATTTTTAACATTATATTATTAGTATCTATAGCAGCAGCTTTACCCATAGATTCATCAGTTAAATCCATACTTTGTATTGTCATTGAATTACAAGTAATACCCTTCTCTTGTAGTGAATCAATAACAGCTTTCTTTATACTTTCTGAATATGAAGGTAAATCACTATATTTAACATCTAACTTAACTATTTCTTCTCCAATAGTATCAACTACAATTTTTCTTACAAAATCTCTTATATCTAAAAACTCATTAGGATCAACTTTTACAAATGAAGAAGTAAAATCTTTTATATTACTTATTTTATAATCATATATACCATAAACATTTAATTCTAATTCCCCATATGTTTTATCAGTAAGTTTAATAGGTTTATTCGTTCCAAACTTATTATCTTTAACTTCATCTAGATTAATAAAGTAATAATTATAAAAAGTTTCTTTCTTTTCTATATCATGTTCACCTTTAGTGTAAGTATTATAATCACTAGTGTCATCATTAATTTCAATAAACGCCTGATCTTTTTTTACAACTACCTTTGCCCCTTCAGCATTAATAGTATCCGTATCAGTACCATTCAATTCAAAAAATATTTCATCACCATCGTACTCATAAGTAGACGTATTACAACCCGTTAATAATAAAATACTTATCAACAGCAAAAAAGTAATTTTAACTTTCTTCATATTACCAACCCTATTCTTTCATTTATTATAACATAAAAAAAGAGAACCTATTTAAAATTCTCTATTTATCACTATAATTATTTCCCTTTAACCTTTGTAGTACCATCATTAACAAACAAATAATTCATACTTTTAGATTCTTGATAACACTTATCATAAGTACTATCATCTATACCATATGTATTTACTAAATAAGAAACTTCTTCTTTTAAAAAGAAATCATTTTGAGGTTCAGATTCAATATCGATATCAAATAAATCTTTATTAACAACATCTAACATAGCCAACATTTCCATTAAAGTCTTTTCTACATCTATACCATCTTGTCTTACTAAATCACTATAGTAAGATTTTATATATATTTTTAATCTTCCCACTAAATCACGTCTAACATTTTTTAATGATGTAAATTCATTAGAATTCTTAAATTCATCCAAACTTCCTTCAGTAAAATAAGCTTCATGCATTTTATTACATAAAGAATGTTCATAATTAGCATATTCCATAAATTCAGCAGCATCACTTACTTTAGGTACTATCCCAGCTAATCCTTCAGTAATAATGCTTAAATCTTTATTATTAAATACTTCTATCATTTTATCTCTACCTAATAAAGTAGTAAAAATCTTACAAACACCAACATTAAATCTATAAGAACTTGGACTACCACAAACTTCATTAGTTAATAATTCAGTAAATCCTTCTTCTAAAAATACATTACCCAACTCTTTACCATTATTAAATATTACATGTACTAATTCATGTTCAAAAGCACCAGTTTCATTTATATTAACAACTATAATATTTTCATCTTTATCATAAAAACTTGTATAATGAATATCTTTCTCCTGATCCATTATTATTTGTAAAGTCTTAGCATTATTATAAAAACTAGATAAATCTATTCCCATATCACTATTTTCAATTACTTCAATAAAATTTATCATACGACTTTGTAAATCATTTTGATCTATTACTTGTTCATATCCAGACTCTGTCATACTTTCAAACTTAGATGAATCTTTTATACTACAACCAGTAGCACTAATTGCTATTACTGTAGCCAAAAATAAACTTGTTAATCTTATTTTCATAATAATCCCCCCAACTAATGATAAATTTTAACATAAAATAACAATTTAATAAAATTTATCTCATAAAAAAAAGAAATATGGTTATACACCAAATTTCTTTTCTATTACATCAGCAATTTTCTTAGCTTTCTTATTAATATCTTCTTGATCTAATCCTTCAATCATAACTCTTATTAATGCTTCAGTACCAGATGGTCTAATAAGTACACGACCATTATCTTTAAGTTGTTTTTCAACTTCCTTAATAGCTTTAGTTACTTGAGAGTCATTCTCATATTGTCCTTTAGCTTCTTCTCTTACTTTAACATTAATTAATACTTGAGGATATGTCTTCATAACACCAGCTAATTCAGACATCTTAATACCCTTTTTACTTAATATATTAAGTATTTGTACCGAAGTTAATTCTCCATCACCAGTATTAGCATAATCCTTAAATATTACATGTCCTGATTGTTCTCCACCTATAATGTAATCACATTCAAGCATCTTTTCAAGAACATATCTATCTCCTACTTTAGTAGCTTCAAAATGAATATCATTTTGTTCACAGAACTTAACTAGTCCTAAATTAGACATTACTGTACCAACTAAAGTATTATTTCTTAATTTATCTTCTTCTTTTAACGCTAAACTACTAATAGCCATTATTTGATCTCCATCAACTAATTCACCATTTTCATCTACCATTAAACATCTATCAGCATCACCATCATAAGCAATACCAACATCTGCTTTTAATTTCTTAACTTGTTTAGCTAATCCTTCTAAATGAGTAGAACCAGCTTTATCATTTATATTATATCCATCATATTCATAGTTCATTACAACTACATCCATACCTAATTTATCAAATAATATAGGTGCAGTAGCTGATGCAGATCCATAAGCACAATCCACTACTATCTTTAACTTCTTGTTGATATCTTTAGATGTATCCACAATATGATTTACATAATCATCAATAGCAGTATCACATACTTCATAAGTACCTACTTTAGTAGTAGTAGGAACTGCTTTTCCTAATAAATATTTTTCTATTTCATTTTCAGTTGCATCAGGTAATTTAAATCCTTCATCATTAAATAACTTAATACCATTATATTCAGATGGATTATGTGAAGCAGATATCATAACACCCATACTAGCATCATATTTTTCTACTAAATATGAAACAGCAGGTGTAGGTACTACTCCTAAATCTATTACCTTAGCTCCTTGACTCATTAACCCTGCACTTAATGCAGATGCTAACATTTGACCAGATATTCTAGTATCTCTACCAATTAATACTGTTAATTCTTTTTTACTTTTACCACCTAATACATAAGCAGCAGCTTCACCAACTTTTAAAGCAAGTTCATGAGTTAAATCCTCACCAACTATACCTCTTATTCCGTCAGTACCAAATAATTTTCCCATTATCTTTCTTCCTTATCCACAATAGTTTTCTCGTCCTTAACAATCTTATTAGCTAGAACTTCTCCTCTAACCCTAGTTAACGGATAAACATTAGTATTTTGACCAATTATAGTCCCAGGAAATAATACACTATTACATCCTATATCAGCATGATTACCTAATATTGCCCCAAACTTTCTTAAACCAGTTTCTACTACTTCTTCTCCACGACGTATCTTTACATTAGATCCATCACTCTTAAAGTTAGATAGTATAACTCCAGCACCAGTATGAGCAAACTCACCTAATACAGAATCTCCTACATAATTATAATGAGGACATTGAACATTATTAAATATAATAGCATTCTTAACTTCTGTAGAATTACCCACTACAGACCTTTCCCCTACTATAACACTACCTCTAATATAAGCACAATGTCTTATCTCTGCACCCTTACATATTATTGTAGGTCCTTGTATACATGCACTCTTAGCTACTTTAGCTTCTTTATGTACATATACATTCTCATCCAATTCTTCATATTCATCACTTAATGTAGGAATTAACTTTAAAATAAATTCCTTAATTAAAGGCAATACTTCCCATGGATGACTAACACTTTCGAATAATTCTTTAGCTATAGTAGCATCAAGATTCAAAAGCTCTTTATAGTTTTTTAACATTTTTTCACCTTGTCTTTTATATATTTATGTTTAATTCAAACATATATGCCAATAAAACCCTAAATCGGCACAAATACATTATACCACTTTTCTAATTTGTACACAAAAAAAGGCCATTTTTCAAGCCTTTTATTCACCCTTTAACTTACTATATATTCTACTTCTTAAAGTATTCTTCTTTATCTTTAATTTCTTAGACTTTCTCTTTATCTCTAAATTCTTATCAAGAGAATCAAAATGTCTTAATGCTTCTCTCTTAAACTTATTTAAAGTCTTATCATCAATACATCTAAAATCATTATCATTTATAACTAACTTACCTATTTTTTCATCTATATTTACTACATCAAAATCATAACCAAGATCATCAAGTAAGTTATTTAACTTATCACTATAAGATACAACCATTAACTCTTGTTTAAATACTAATGACATAACTAAAGAATGAAATCTAGTACATATAGTCTTTTCCATTCTAGAATATAATTTAACAAAATAATATAAATCACCAGCTTTACCAGTATAATCTATTATATTTACTCTAGAACTATAAGAATCATCCATTAAATCAAGTATTCTATCTATAGTACGTAAATCCCCTTCATGCTCACAAAAAGAAAATAAATATACTTCTTTACCTTCATCAATAAACTTCTCTATATTATTCTTTAACATCTTACAGTACTTAGGATCTATTTTATTAACTTTTTCCCCTCTAACAGGTAAACTTAAATCTACTAAAGATATACCTACACTATTCTTTATCTTTCTACCTTTACGTATACCTAAACCAAATACTAAGTCAGGTACATATTTAGCATTATCTATATGTTTAAATGTACTATAAGAATTCTTATCTCTAAAAGTAATACCATCTACAAAGTTAAATGCTTCTTCACATAAATCATAAAATTCTTGTGTCTTATATGGACCAAAATTACTACTCATATAATAAAAAGGAATATTACTTTCTTTACAATTCTTTATAAATTGATTAAATCTCTTTCTATAAGCTACACTTCTATCATATTCAATAAATATTGAACCACCAACATATATACAAGCACTAATATTAGTCATATCTTGTTCTAAGATATCATCTTTAGTAACTATAATAGAACAATTCTTATATTTACTAAATGGTTCATAATAATATTCATTATCTATACGTAATAAAAAATCTAATTCTTTATATCTATTAAGTAACATAGCTATAAATAAATCATCACCTATATTTTTTCTTACATAACCTAATAATAATACTTTCTTTCTCACACTAAACACCCCTAACTTCTTTTATTTCTTACAATACTTTTTTACAATATCAGGTATTATTGTATTACCCCTAGACGCATATAAGAAATATTCATCTACTTCTATTTCGTCACTAATTTTGTATACTTTAGTATAAAAATTAGTCATATCATAAACTATAAAAACAAATAAATCAACATTTTCTTTTTCTCTATATTTCTTTAATGTTTCTATAATGTCTTCTATTATCTTTTTATTCTTTTCTAAATCAACTATTTGTACATAAGACGAATGAATATTAACACCATTATATTCAGCTTTTTTAAGTCCATTAAAAGCAATTTCTTCTACATCAGTTAACTCTGTTAAACAAAGTCCATCTCTATACATTTCATCATAATCCAAGTCATACTTAGTAGTCATTTCATTAACCCAACTAATATCTTTTTTTACTGTCTTAGTAGAATGGAATGACACAGTATCTATAAATGTTGCTACACAAGCAATTTCTATATCATGTTTATCTAACTCTTCTTCACAATCTTTAGCTATCATACAAGCAGTAGCACTTACCTTTTCATTACGATAATACTCTATACCACTCTTATCATTAGGAGTAGGATGATGATCAAGTACAGCAACTATTTCACCAGGTACTTCTCTATCATTATGATCAACTAATATATACTTAGCATCACTTGGTAATTCATCTACATAATATTTACCAACATATAAATTATATTTATTACATATCTTTTCACTATCAGCAGCTATAGATTCATCTGGTATACAAAAAGATACATCATATCCTTTTTTCTTCATTACTTTCTCAAGTAAATAACCACTAACCAAACTATCTACATCTGGATTTTCATGTCCCAATATTATATATTTCATCTTATATCACCCTTAAAATCTTCCATAATTAAAACAGCTAACTCGCCTTCTCTTAATATTTCTATCTTCTCATCTACTTTTACTATTGTAGATGAAGTATCGCTTAAAGTACCACCATCATATACATATGATACATACTTACTTATATCTTCTTCTAACATATTAATACTAGTTATAACATCTTTACTAGATATATTACAACTAGTAGAAATAAGAGGTTTATCTATTTCCTTAATTAATTCTATTATTTCTTTATTATCTGGATATCTTATTCCAACTAATTTACTACCACTAGTAATTAATTCATTTACATTATCATTCTTCTTAAAAAGAATAGTTAACTTACCTGGCCAATACTTATCAATAAGTTGACGTTCTAATTCACTTATCTCGCCAACATATCTTTCTAACATTTCTATACCAGAAATCATTAATATTAATGGTTTAGAATAATCTCTTTTCTTAACTTCAAATATCTTATGAATCACATTTACATTAGTAGCATCACCAATAATACCATAGACTGTATCAGTAGGTATGACAGCAATTTCCCCATCATTTATTACCTTAACTAATCTCTCTATATCCATAAGTACCACCCATTATAATAATAACAAAGATATAAAAAAAAGACCATAAGGTCTTTTATAAATCAAAGTATTCTTTAGGTCCGAATAACATTACTTTACCATCTTTATCTACAAACATAGAACCAAAGAACATTAAGTTAGTAAAGTCACCTTCCATATCAGCATCATCAAATGCATGTACACAAGTATTTCCATTATCTACACACATATATTTTACTTTTACTAAATATGAATCACTATATGTGTTTCCTCTAAATTTATATTTACCATGATTTTCTTCTAAATCTAATTCAAAACTACGTAAATTAGCTAAATCCAACTTATTATTTTCAACTAAATATGTTTTTAAATTTTCAGTATACATAGCAACTAATTTATCATAGTAACTACCACCAACTTTAAAGTAAGTAATTTCATAAACTTCATTAAATTTATTAAATCTTACATATAAATCTACACTTTCAGTACTTTCATATTCTTTAACTAAAGTTAAACACTTTTTATTTTCCTCACAAGTATATTTTAAATTAACATGATAATCTCCACCATCATTATCATTAGTACCATCATACTCAACTAAATTAAATTCTAAAGTATCTAAATTATTCTTATTTAACATTTTAGTTTCAACAGCATAATCAACAAATTTCTTATATACAAAATTATCTATTGTAACTGCAGATTCATCAGTACACTTCATAAATACTGTAGGTCCAGCATATCTTTCTCCATTATTACAATAAAGAACTTCATAACCTAACCCTTTAAATTTAGTTCCTTCTTCAACCTTTTCTTCAATTACAAATATAGGTTTTCCTTCTAACTCGGTAACTCTAATAAAATCAAATATAAAAAATCCTAAAATTAATAATAAAATAATAACAAAAATAGTTACATTTCTATGTTGTTTTCTTAATCTTTCATATTCAGCTTCTACAGCAGCCTTATTATTAACATCTACACCATAAAAATTATTTTCTGGAGTCTCCGTTGGTTTTTTATTTATTGGTTGCATAAAAACACCTCTATTCTATATAGATTATATCACAAGAAAAAAAGAAAGAAGAGATATTTTAACCTCTTCTTTGTATGTTATACATAATTTCACTTACTAAAGTAGATATACAAGTAATAATAGACATTATAAATGTATAAGGTGAAAACTTAAATACATTTTCAGATTCTTCCAATTCTTTCTTAGTCAATATATCATTCTTACTTAAATCTTTCTTTGCTCTTTTACAAGCATCAAATTCAACAGGTAATGTAACCATATGGAAAACAAAAACCATAATTATAGCCAAATTAGCTATTTCCATAATAGATACATCTCCCAAACATAAGGAAACTACAAATAGGATATACGCTATATAATTAGCAAATGTCATTAACTTATTAACAACAGATCTAAATCTCATGAAAGAATAATTTTCTTTATCTTGCACAGCATAACTAGCTACTCTAGCTGCTACTACAGCAGCAGTTAAAGTTTCTCCATGAAATACATCACTAGATAATCTAAGAACCTTATGTCCATAATCATAATGATCATTCAAATTAGTTTTTATTTCTACAATATACACATTATCTAATCCATGACTATCAAGTATTTCTCTAGCCACTTCAAAACCACTTAACTTCTTCTTATTATCTACATCTTTATACTTATTATAAGTAGTATTAATTACTGTAAATAATATACAAGGAAGTAATAATATACATAAAAATATAATAGCTATATCCATATATATCACCTAGATAATCTTTCTATCTACTAATTCAGCTCTCATCTTATCAGCATTTTCAAAATCTTTGTTATTTCTATATTCTAACCATTTATTATATATTTCTTTATCTTCATCACTTAATGTAACAAAATCATATTCTAAACCTAATATATAATTAGCTAACATAACTTTATCATATACTTCTACAAAATCTTCTTTTGCTCTTAACTTAGTATTTAACTCTTTTACTAAATCTAATAAATATGTTACTAAGTTAGCAGTATTAAAGTCATCATCCATGATTTCATTAATCTTTTCATCTTCTTTAACTTTACCAACTTCTAGATTCTTTAATTGAACCTCTAAATTAGCTTGTTTTAAAGCATTTTGAACCTTATCATTAATTGTTCCACATTCTTTAAATAAAGCATCAGTAAAGTCAAAAGGCATCTTATAATTAGTCTTTAATATACTTAATCTAATTACATTAGCAGGATACTTCTCTAATAAATCATGAGCAGTATAGAAATTACCTAAACTCTTACTCATCTTAACTCCATTAACCATTACATGTCCATTATGCATCCAATAGTTAGCTAAGTTAGTTCCACAAGCAGCTTCACTTTGAGCAATTTCATTTTCATGATGTGGGAACTTTAAATCTACTCCTCCACCATGAATATCTATTTTATCTCCAAATAATTTATTAATCATAACAACACATTCAGTGTGCCATCCAGGTCTACCAGGTCCCCAAGGTGAATCCCAAGTAATACCTTCTTTAGTCTTTTTCCATAGAACAAAATCATAAGGATTCTCCTTATTTTCATCTACTTCTATTCTATTACCAGCATTAAGTTCTTCAACTATTTGCTTGCTTAATTTACCATAGTCTTCTACTTTACCAACTCTAAAGTATACATCATCACCACTTTGATATGCATATCCTTTATCCATAAGTAATTGAATATAATCAATTATCTCATCCATTGTTTCAGTAACCTTTGGTCTATAGTCAATATCTAAACAGTTAAGAGCTTTAACATCATCCAAATATATCTTGATATACTTCTCAGTTAACTCTTTTTCAGTAATACCAGCTTCTTTAGCAGCCTTGATAATCTTATCATCTACATCTGTAAAGTTACTAGCATACTTAACATCATAACCACGATATTTAAAATATCTATAAACCATATCAAAGATAATAACTGGACACATATTACCAACATGAGCATAACTATATACTGTTGGTCCACAAACATACATATTTATTACTCTGTCTTTCATTGTGTTAAATTCTTCTGTTTTTCCACTTAAAGTATTAAATATCTTCATAAAACTTTCTCCCTCCAATTAATATCTAAGTTGTACCTATCATATCACAAATAACAAAATAAAAAAATACTAATAATTAGTATTAATTATATTCAAATATATAGCTTCTATATCACACCCACTACTTAATAATATATTATAAGCAATACTATCATCATCAGTTAGTATCTTTACCATAGCATCAATAACATTATTACTTGTATTTTTTATATCTCTCAGTATAGGAGTATAAAGTATATATTCACTCTCTTTATACGATGTACCTATTATATTTATAACGTAATTTCTATAAGTATCATAATCTATATATTTATTACCATATTCTTTTAAATAAGCTAACATAAAATGTTCAGTACCAACATAAGGATGTTTCATTTTTTTCATTTCTTCTTCAGCTAATTCAAATAATTTATCCAAATAAATCACCTAATAAAATATATTTATTCAAATAAAAAAAAGAAGTAAAAACTTCTTTTTTATTACATTATAACTATTCCAAGTACTAATATAGTAGCAACAAAGAAAGTTAATGCAAATTTCCAAATGTATTTTAACCATTTAGTATAAGGAATATCTGCATATGTTAATGCGGCAATTAATAAGAAACTTGTAGGTCCTACTAATAATGCTAAACCAGAACCAACTCTCCATAAGATAGCTGTTATCCCTAAATTAACAGTAAAAATAGAACTTAAATATTGTCCATAATAATATCCAGAGAATAATGGATCAGCACAGAATACTACTGCTATAACCGCTGCAATTAATCCTAAGATAATGAAGAATAAATTATATCCATCAGTCTTTATAAAGAAATCTACTATAGTTGTTGGCCATGGATACGCAGTTGCCATATATAGGAATGAGAATGCTAATCCATACATAAATGCAACTCCTGCAATCTTTTTCATACCTTCACTTAAATTATTGCAAACTTCTCTAAATGAAATATTATTAGTGAAACAAACAACTACAACAAATATAATCATCATAAATATTGCAGGTAAGAAATCATTCCAAGCTCCCATAGCAGTCATTGTAGTACCAATTAATGTTTCAATAATTTTTATATTACCTATAGAAAAATTCATTACAGCAGAATGTAATTTATCAAATAAAGTAATACCTAAAGAATTAGACCAAGGAATATAACCTATCATAATTACTAATAAAGATATTATAGCAACTACAATAGTAGGCCATGTCATTATTTGTTCACTTCTTCTAGTAATTTGTTTTGGTTCAGATACTGCATATATATCACTATCTTCTTCTAATTCTACATTTTGATTATTTCTTAAATGTAAAACTCCAAATACATTAAATAATACAAACGCTATTAAGAATAGCACTACTTTAACAATTACATCAGAACTAGCATTAATTTGGAAATATTGATAAATAAATTCATTTCCATACGTTCCAACTATTTGTCCTAAATATCCTAGGAATAATCCACCAAAACTTGCTCCTACAGCAGTTAACTTATCATAACCAGCTTTTAAGAACACTGTCATAATAAGTGGAACTAAGATAAATAATGTAATAATGTTGCTAGATAAAGCAGTATATAAACCTACAATAAATGTAATTACTACAAAAGAAACTACACCATTATTTTTAACAACATTAGATAATTTACTAACTATTCTTTTATAACTTTCAGCATGAGTTAATATTCCATACATACCACCAACAGCTAAAATATAAAGTATATCTTCAACTTTATAAGTAATACCTGAAAATATAACAGCTACTAAATCAAATAAACCAGCTCTATACCAACCAATCTTAGCAAGTTCTCCAGATTGATATGTACTTCCCATAAATATCCAAGATAAACCTGCATATACTAAAAGAAATATTAGTAATATTTTTATCTTATCATTCTTCTTTTCATTTCTTTTCATCATACTCTAACCTCCTAATGCATATTATAACACAGTAAACAAGCATATACCTAGAATTTAACGTATTTTCCCAATAAAAAAAGCTAATTTATTAATTAGCTTCTATATATAATCCTTCTGACGCTTCAATTGTATAATCACCAGATTGACTTCTTACAAGTTTATTATATAACTTATCAACACCTTCATATCCATAAGCACCTGTAAAAGTTGTACCTGGGAAATTATAACTAGGCACTTCAGGCCATGCTAAATAATTATTTTCTACTATCATAGAATCAGTTAAGAATAAATCTTCATATTCCATAGCAGCATATAAAGTTGTTTCTTTACCTGTTTTTTTATTTTTATATGTTTGCTTAAATACATCATATAAAATATTTTTGTTTTTTTCTTTACCAACTAATAAATAAACACCAACTGATTCCCATTTTTGAGTAATCTTATAGTCTCCATGAACACAACTTCCATCATATCCTTGTAATTTTTGTGCAGATGTATCATGGAATGTTTGTAAAGAAACAGCATCTATTTGACTTATTTTTTGTACCATTTTATTTCTTTTTTCTTGATACTCTTTATCTGCTTCTTCTTGCCAATTACTATTATGACTAGTATCATTCATTTGATCTTTAGCAGCACCAAATATTAAAGAACCAATTCCTATAAAAGCAATAATAAATATTACAAATGGAACAACCATCATAATAATTTGAACTGCTGCAAACGCCTTAACTATTGGTTTACCATATTCATCTACAAATTGATATGCATCACCTAAATGAGCTTTATCTACCTTAGCATATTTCTTTTCATCTCTTTGTATATAATAAGTTTTACTACAATATTCACATGTCACACTAGTTGAATTATCATCAAATTTTAATCCAGCACCACAATTCGGACATTTTTTTTCAATTAATTTCATATTATCACCAACCTACTTAAATTATAACATATAAAAAAACTAATTATTCAAAATAATTAGTTTTTAATATATTAATTTCTTTCTTTCATTGTAGGGAATAATAATACATCTCTAATAGATTCTTGTTCTAAGAATAACATCATTAATCTATCTATTCCGTATCCAATTCCACCAGCAGGTGGCATACCATATTCTAATGCTTCAATGAAGTCCATATCTATATCATTAGCTTCATCATTACCTAAATCTTTTTCAGCTAATTGTGCTTCGAATCTTTCTAATTGATCATCTGGATCATTTAATTCTGTATATGCATTAGCAAATTCTTTACCAGCAATAAATAATTCAAATCTATCAACAAATCTTCCATCTTCAGGATTTTTCTTAGTTAATGGAGATATTTCAATTGGATGTCCATATAAGAATGTAGGTTGAATTAATGTTTCTTCTACATATTTTTCGAAGAATAAATTAATAATATGTCCTACTGATTTTTCGTGTTCTTGTACTTCAATATGATGTTCTTCAGCTAATTTTAAAGCTTCCTCAACTGACATTTCAGCTTTGAAATCAATACCAGTTTGTTCTTTAATAGCATCAGTCATACTAACTCTTCTCCATGGACCTTCTAAGTTAATTTCATGTCCACCAAAGTTAAATGTCATTTTACCCATAACATCTCTTGCTATAGTAGTAAACATATTTTCAGTTAAATCCATCATTCCTTCTAAATCACTAAATGCTAAATAAGCTTCCATTAGTGTAAATTCAGGATTATGTTTTGGATCCATACCTTCATTTCTAAATACTCTACCTATTTCATAAACAGCTTCCATACCACCAACTAGTAATCTCTTTAATGGTAATTCTAAAGCAATTCTTAAATACATATCTAAATCTTGTGTATTATGGTGAGTAATAAATGGTCTTGCAGAAGCACCAGTTAACAATGTAGTTAGTATTGGAGTTTCTACTTCAGTAAACCCTTGACCATCCATATAATTTTGAATACATCTAATAATTTTTGGTCTTAAGAATGCCACTCTCTTAGATTCATCATTCATTATTAAATCAACATAACGTCTTCTATATCTTTCCTCAATATCGGTTAATCCATGGAACTTTTCAGGTAATGGTTTCAATGCTTTAACCAAGTGAGTATATTCTAGACATTTTATTGTTACTTCACCTGTTTTAGTTTTCATTATTTTACCTCTAACACCAACTATATCTCCGATGTCAGCACTTTTAAATAATGTATATGCTTCTTCGCCAATATCATTTATAGATATGTAAATTTGAATAGGACCTGTCTTATCTTTTATTGTAAAGAATGATGCCTTACCCATCTTTCTAATGAACATAATTCTTCCAGCAACAGTAGCTTCATCATCCATACTATCGAATGCTTCATGATCTATATCTTTATACTTTTCTTTGATCTCCATTGCAGTTGCAGATCTTTCGAATTTATGTCCAAAAGGATCCAATCCTAATTCTCTTAATTTCGCACATTTTTCTCTTCTTACTAATTCTTGTTCAGTAAATTCGCGCATTTTTTTCCACTCCTTTTTCTTTTTATGTTCTTAGTATATCACTATTTGTTGAAAAATCAATTTTTAATTAATTCTTTAAAGTCAATAGTGCACACTTATCAGACTTTTGAGTTTGTCTCATCACTTCACTTATTGGTTTTAACTCAGCTACTATAGCTTTTATTAAATCAACTAATTCACTTCTACCATTACAAATATCAATAAGTTCAGATGGTGGTTCTGTATTAAAACCATAACTCTTAATTAATGACTTTAATTCTTCAGGTCTCTTTTGTTCTCCAAACGGCCAAAAATCATGATAATTACCATCACTACCAATATATCTAGTTCTAGCATATCTAATTAAATTACTTTCCATTTGTAATTCATATGGTCCCTTAGATAAAAATTCTATTAAGCCATATTCTTTAATACCAGTTAACTTATAACCAATCATTTCATCATCAAATTCTACCTTAGTATAATATTTAGATCTATTAGGTAAAATTCCTTTAGTAGGAGAACCTTTCTTAGTATATTTTTCATCTATATAAGCACAATCTATCTTCTTAGTATGAAATTCATAAATAATTGGTCTTCCACTCATCTCTCTATACATATGTTGATATCTTAAATCACAATAAGTATCATTTTCAGGATTGTATTGAATATAAGAAACATATCCATCATAATCATCTTGATCAGGTTCAGATAAAGGAAATAAATTAATATAATGTTCTACTTTATCTTTAGCTACAAAATAAACATCTTCTCCAAAAAAAACATCATAACCATCAATACCTAAAGCACCTAATTCTTCTTTTTCATTTAAAGTAAATCTATTATATCCATTATCATGTATATAAACACAATTAACTCCATCTCTTCCAACAAAACCTAATTTACCATCTACTAATACAGCAAATAATCCAATAGTCTTTGCTCCATATAATTCATGTAATAACTTAATAACATTAGGAACCTTTGGTATTAAATCTTCAGTTATCTCAACTATTTGTACCATCTGATTCATCTCCTTCAAATTTTAATTTTAATGTAACAACTTCTTCAGGTGGCGTCATTTCTATTTCTTTCATAAATGCTGCTACAGCTTCATATCTATTTAAATCTCTATTATCATCATTATGTATCTCTATTAAATATTCAGGTACTTTACTATTAAATCCATATTTATCAAACATTTCATCAAAATCTTCATATCTATATTGTCTCCCAAATGGAAATGCAGTAACAGCATATCCATCTTTAGTTTGATGTAACATCTTATAATATCTAACTATTTGAGTATCTTTTTGTAATGCATAAGCACCCTTTTCCATAAATTCAGTTAAACCATAATCCTTTATAACAGCAATATTATATAAGTAAGGATGATCTCTTTCATCAAAATCTCCTCTCATATATCTTTGTTTTCTAATAGGTACTATACTACCTCTTTGCTTAGCACCGACACCCTTTTCAATTAGTATTTGAAAAGGACTTTTACCTACATGATATCCATATACTTTTTCTTGATAGTTATACATTTGTTGAAATATTAACATCAATCTTACATCATGTTCTTGATTATACTGAATATAACCAACAGAACCATCATAACCATCAATATCTCCACCATCTTTACGTTTCATAAACACAAGACTCTCAATATTATTAGAATCTCTCTTTTGTATAACTCTATCTCCTGATACAGTATGCATTTCAAAATCATCAAAACCAGCAGAAGTAATCTTATATTCTTCATCTACAGTAAACATCTCATAACTTACTTCATGCTTTTCATTTACTTGATATAAAACAAATAAATCATCTCTTCTTTGTAATATATATTCTTCATTATCTATTATTAATTTAAAATATACTCCCACATAATCACCAAATAATTCACCAACACACATAAATATCGGCCCATATTTAGGTATCTCTAATTCACTTAATTCACTTATATCTATTTTAAAGTCTCCCATACTAACACCTCAGTTTTGCGTTCTATTATAACTTTTTTGACTTATCAACACAATAAAAAAAGTAGATTAATCTACTTTTTTATTTTATTTATAGGATTTACTTCTAAATAAGCATTTACAATACTTTGAAATTCACTAGTAATATTATCTCTATCATTAAATAAATTACCAACAAAAGAAGGTATAAACTTATTAAAATGTAATTCATCTATAATAAGATCAACATCTCTCTTCTTATAAGCTTTCCCAAAAGGAAAATTAGTAATACTAATATAACTACCTATACTAAATAATTGTTTATAATATCTAGAAAATTCCTTTTCTCCACCATGCAAAGTAACAGTATCCGAAGACATAACTGCTCCTACACCATATTCACCAATAGTAGCCAAATCATATTGCCACTTATTATTCCATACATCAAAATCTAATCTATAATAAGCATCCTTCTTACCAAGAAATACTAATCCCTTATCTCTTAACTTAGGTCTACTTTCTACACTAACATAAAATGGATTGCTTAAATAATCTACATACACTCTCCCATTATTACCATATACATCTTGATCATATCTAATAACTAACCTTATATCTCTCTTAGAATCATATTGCATATAAGTTAATAATCCATTCGCACTTACTTCAAAACTAGGTATATCTTCATTACGTAACATTTGTAAAGATTGATGTCTACCATTTTCATCAATTAAATAAACAATATTATTACCAACATTAACTTGATATCCATCAATAGTAATAGATATAACTTTACCAGAATCATCAGCTACACAAGACTTAACTTCTAACTTACCATTTTCATCATAATAAAATACCATATACATAGGATGATAACTGAATAAAATACTCTCTTTACCATCTTTTACTATTTTATAAGCATCACCACTATTCCATCCAAAAAGCATCTCAGCACGCTTAAAAATAGCATCATACTTAATAATATCTCTCTCACAAATATTAACTAAGTTAACCATAACCCCACCTCAGTTTAGAAATTATTATAAATACTTATCAACAATTACACAACAAAAAAAGTAGAATTTATTCTACTTTCTATTTATTCTAAATCTTTCGTTAGGATCTAGTATCTTCTTTCTTATTCTAATAGCACTAGGAGTAACTTCTACCAATTCATCATCTTGAATAAATTCTAAAGCTTCTTCTAAACTAAATGTTTTAGGTTTAATCAATGCTATAGCTTCATCACTACCAGATGCACGTGTATTAGTTAATTGTTTATTCTTACATGGATTAACATTTAAATCATTATCTCTATTATGAATACCAACTACCATACCAATATATACTTCTTCAGCAGGTCCTACTATCATAGTACCTCTTTCTTGTAAGTTAAATAATGAGAAACCTAATGTTTTACCATTTTCCATAGTAACTAAAACACCATTCTTACGTCCGCTTATTTCTCCTACATAAGGTTTATAATCTTCAAAAGAACGAACCATAACACCTTCACCTTTAGTATTAGTAATAAATGCACTTCTATAACCAATTAATCCTCTAGTAGGTGCACTAAATTCTAAGTGAGCATAATTATTATCATCACTACTTACCACTTCTAAAGTAGCTTTTCTTTCTTGTAAGTCATTAATAATAGTACCAGAATAATCTCCAGGACAATTAACTATAACTCTTTCAAATGGTTCACACTTAACACCATCTATTTCTTTGAATAAAACTTCAGGTTTAGAAACACTTAATTCATAACCTTCTCTTCTCATATTTTCAAGTAAAATAGATAAGTGTAATTCACCTCTACCAGATACTTTATATCCATCTGATCCAGGTAATTCTTCTACTTCTAATCCTACGTTAGTTTCTAATTCTTTATCTAATCTTTCTTTAATATGTCTACTAGTTAAAAATTTACTAGTTTTATCTTTACCAGCAAAAGGACTTGAGTTAACCAAGAAATCCATAGATAATGTTGGTCTTTCAATAGTTATTGGTTCCATAGCTTCTACATGATCTTTATCACATACTGTATCACCAATAGATATATCAGGACATCCTGCAAATATTACTATATCTCCATAGTAAGCAACATCTTTTTCTACTCTCTTAATTCCTTCGGATACAAATAATTTAGATATTCTAAATGAAGTAACTGTTCCATCATTTCTAGATAAAGCAACAGTTTGACCATTCTTAATCTTACCTCTAGTTACACGTCCAATACCTAATCTTCCAATAAATGAATCATAGTCTAATGAACTAACTTGCATTTGTAGAGGATCTTCTTCATTACCTTCATAAGCACTACATTGTTTTAATACAGTTTCAAGTAAAGGTTGAATACTTGTACCTTGTTCATCTAAAGATAAAGTAGCTTTACCTTCTCTAGCAATACCATAAACTATTGGGAAATCCAATTGTTCATCAGTAGCATTTAATTCCATAAATAATTCAAATGTCATATCTACTACTTCTTGTGGTCTTGCATCTTTCTTATCTATTTTATTAATAAATAAGATTGGTCTTAAATTTTGTTCTAAAGCTTTCTTTAAAACGAATCTAGTTTGAGGCATTGGCCCTTCTGCAGCATCAACAAGTAAGATTACTGTATCTACTGTTTTCATAATACGTTCAACTTCTGAAGAGAAATCAGCATGTCCAGGAGTATCTACTATATTAATCTTATAATCATCATATCTAATTGCACAATTCTTAGAATAGATTGTAATACCTCTTTCTTTTTCAATATCATCACTATCCATTACACGTTCAGCAACTTCTTCATTAGCTCTAAATACACCATTTTGTTCTAGTAAAGCATCAACTAAAGTACTTTTACCAGCATCAACGTGAGCTACAACAGCTATATTAATAATTTTATCCATATAACGTTCCCCATTTCTTTTATAAATTCGTAGTAAACTTTACCACAAAATATCCATCTTGACAAGTTCAAATAAAAAAAGATGAAATATTTCATCTTATTTATTAGTTTTAGTTTTGAGTAATTCTAATTCTTCTTCTACTTTTTTTGTCTCTTTAGTAACTGGTTTTTCTTTTAATTGTTTCTTGAAAGCTTCTATATCTTCAAATCTTTTATTAAACAAATAGATAAAAGAAAGAACAGCAAACAAAGTACTAATAAGTGTAAATAACCAAGCATATATATTTAAGAATACAGCAGGAAGCGTAACAAATAATTGTATAAAATCTCTCAATAAGCCTTCTACTAATCCTACTGGAACAAATACAAATGTAGATAATAATAATATACAAATTAAAATTAATACATTTACGAATAAATCTCCAAAATTAACAGACATCAAGTAATCAAAATACTTCTTAAAATTAATACCAAATTTTTTAATCATTTCTTTCATATTCATACCTCACTCAATCTATTGTGTACCAGTAGTCTCTACTGGTACTGCTTGTGTTTGCACTTGTTGTACTACAGGAAATTGCTGTACTGCAGTTTTACTAGTTAAAGCATACTTACAAAAAGTCGTAGTATATTTTACATGCAAGTCATCAACTAATGTCAAATTGCCATCTATAATTGGATTAGAAACATAATTAACCACATTAGTTCTATTAGGGTCTATATTAATTATTATATCAGATATATCAACCAACAAATCAAAATTAACCATCTCTTTTATATACATAGTAGGAGCAGCATCTTTACTAAAAGTATCCCCTAAATCAAAATAATATGGAGAATATAATATCGGAGTATTTTCTTTTAATAAAGTAATACCTATCATCTTACCATTTTGATTAGCTTCTTCTGTTAATGTACTTAAATCATTAGTTACAGTAACAAATGACTTTTGATTCAATTCATTAACATCGCTTACAGTTAGATACATATTAATATCTCCATTTAATACCATTTTTTCATTAACATTTCTTAAATAAGATAATTTTCTAACTAATGAACCTATAAATGTTTCAAAAGATGTAAAATCAACATTTGTAAATAAAGAAGCTTTAATAGTAGCATTTTCAGGAGCATCTATTCTTTTCTTAACAGATTCATAACACTCTGACTTATATTTAGATAAATTCTTAATTGAACCTAACGCTTTAACAATATCCTTTGTTGGTACCGTTTCAAAATTAGGTATCGAAAGAATTACATCACAAATTTTTCTATATTTCTCATTATTATACAATACCATTATAGATTGTTCTTCTAATGCCAACTTTTCTCTATACTTAATAGTTAAATCTGCCGCCACTTCATTTAACGGAGTTCTATTTTTATTAAGAACATCTATATTAGTACCTACAGCATATTTAATAGCTAAATCTTCATAATTAGTATTTTGAATAGCTTCTCTTAAAAAGTCTGAAGTATATAAAGGATCTAATCTATTATAATAAGCATATTTTCTTTTTACGGCATCTATTGCAGTATTAACAGTTTCCTCAGATACATTAGCAATTGTCTCGCTTGCTTTTTTATTTATTTTTTGAAAACATCCAACCAAATCCTTACCAAACAAGCCTTTAAGATCATCATTTAAATCTTTCATGAAAGTAATCTTTTGTTCAACAACTTTCATTTCATTTCTAATTTCACTGTCTTCTCTCATAGCATCATAATATTTATGATTCATCTCTAAATTATAATTCATATCCCAAACTTCTTTTAAGAACTCTTTTGCCTCATCAACATCCGGCATTTGAACTACATATTTATTATATTTATCTTTTAATGCTATTTCTAAAGATTCATTAATACCACTTTCAGTAACTTCAGGAAGCAATACTAACTCTCTTTTAATTTTATTTCTATTATATGTATCTACTTCATTTTGTAAATCAAAATACTTACTTCTCAAATTATTTTTTAAAGCAATTAAACTTTTTAAATATAACTCTTGTCTACTCTTAATTTCATTATAAACCAAAAGTAAATCTCCAGCTTCATAAACTATTTTAGAAACTTCATCCATCCCTTTACGAGCTGCTTCTTTTTGATCATAACTATCTATATCAAACATTTCACCTTCAACCATAATTTTTTCGTTACGTAAAAACATTGGCTTAGGGTTATAACTTTCATAATTATCCAGAATCATTCTAACGTGTCTTTGAACACCATTCTTTTCCAACCATTTATAAGCTTCCAAGAACTCTTGTAAATCATCAATTGACTTACATAACTTAATTCTTTCTAATTTACCATAATCTTCATCAACATAAGTATAACAAACACCTATCGTTTCACCCGTTTGATATATATAAGGGTGTGACGTAATAGAACTATAACCGTACTTATTCATTAATTCTAAAGCGCTATCAATACTTAACATAAACACACTCCCTTATTATCATTTTTATTATACCACACAAAATATAATTTATTGATAAAAACATTAACATTGTTGTATAATGAAAACATAGAAAAGAGGCATAAAAATGGAAATAAAAATCAAATCATATTCATCCCAATCTTCACTACTTAGCTCAATATTCTTTTTTATATTAGGAGCTATTCTATTCACTAGTGCAGACAAATTATTAAATATATTGTCAATCATTATCGGAACATTATTTGCTACAGCATCTACCATTTCTTTAATTTTATATTACATTCAATTTAAAAAGATAAATACAACACCTAGAAAAGGAAATTTAATATTTGGTATCGTATCT
>JAZOOK010000102.1:0-4180 GCA_045654965.1 Candidatus Coprovivens sp.
GTTTCATTATATCTACTACTAATTGAATTCAATAATTCATTAATTTTTCTTTTTAATTCATTCTTATTATTAATAGCATTATTTCTCATACTAGCATAATAATTTAAATCTTTTTGATAATTAGCAGCCTCAGTATCCAAATTATTCATATAATTTTGATACTTTTCTTCATCTCTCTTGCTATTATCATATTCATCTATCATTGTACAAACAGATATTAATGAACTTAAATAAGCACTTTGCTCTTTCAATCCAGATAATACCGTTTCTAAATTAGTAACTTGCTTAGTTGCAGCTGTACCACTCCAACTAGATTCAATATCTATAGCTTCTATAGCGCTAGATAGACTATCTATATTTGTTTTATTATTACTTATTCTACTACCATAACCACTATAGGCCATAATACCAATCCTTCCTAAGAGAAATTACTTTCATGTTCGCTTAAATTTTCTGATTTTAATTTAATACACTCAACATATCCTTCTATACCAGAAGCAAATGCTTTATATCCTGTTATATATGATGTAACAGTATTAATAAAAGAAGTTTTAATTGTTTCATCTTGCCATGCTGAAGAAGAAGATATTGTATTCAATAAATTTTCTAAAGCAGCAATATGATCACTATAATCTTGTAAATATTCTTTTATCTCTGTAATAAAAGAACTTACTCCACTTTCATCATGTAAAAAGTTATCTGCCATACTAATTAGACTCCCTTTCCTCATCTTCTTTTGCTAAAAGAAGCATTGCATAATCAGGAACACCATAACCAACTATCTTACTATTATTAGTAGTATAAGTTGCCTTTCTTACATTATCAGTAACACTACCTTCTAAAGTAGTAAAATTACTACCAGAAGTAGAAATAATTATTCCACTATAATCAGCTTTTCCATCTCCGTTAGTATCATAGAAAGCTATATCTCCAGTTTTAGGAGTATAATCTTCAGTCTTAAATGTAGACTTTTCTTTAAACCAATCTACACCTTCAGTAGCAGTAGTATATTTAGGAATAACTCCCTTTTCTATATATCCTGATTTTTCTCCAATATATGTAATAAATTCACTAGACATTGCTTCATTAGTTTCTACTTTACTTTCAAATACTTTTGAATATAAAGTTTCATCACCATTATCTAGTTTATTTGCAATATTAACTATATTTCCAGTAGCATCTTCTACTGTCTTAAATGTTTTATCAAATTGTGCAGCATCAGTCTTAATTAATTCAAAGAAATTACCTTTATTAACTATTTTATCAATATTTTGATTCCATTCAGGATGACAAGACTCAGTACCAGGATTAGAATGAGCTCCTCCACCATTTCTATACCATGTACCTTTATCAACTACAAATTCAACAACACAACGTCCATTATTATGTCCCCATTTAGTACATCCAGCATCTCCTTGACTTTTTATATCACCAATAACACATTTAATTATTGTTCCATCTTCTTGATATACATCAATAAAGTCACCTACATTACCAAATGTAGTTGTTGTAGCTACTACATATCTATCACCAATTCTAGCAAATCCCTCTTTATCAAAGTTCATACCAGCTGCAGTTCTTAATTTATATTGTTTAGATGAAACAGCAGTAATACATTGCCATCCCATATATGTATGAATATTACCTAATCCCTCAGGTAATGTTATTGTCTTTCCTTCTACATCTTCTAAATGTTCTTCAATACCTTCGTAATTATATTTACCTCCAGCAGGAACTTCATAATCAGATGATGATAAAGAACTTGAAGGAAAACTAGAATTACCCGAATTACTTGAATTATTTGAACCACTAGAAATATTAGAACTACTTGAATTATTAGTTTGACCAGACGACCAATTATTAGATCCAGATAAAGTAGTTGTTGTAGTTGTTATAACAGTACCAACATCACTAGAATTATTATTACTTGTATTTGTATTTGTATTCGTATTCGTATTTGTATCAGTATTTGTACTAGAACTATTATTTACTACTGAATCACTATTGTTATCACTACTAGTATCAAAGAATTGTTCAGCTTCAGTTGCATTCAAATCAAATCCTTCAGCATCAATTTCTTTTAATACATCTAGATATGTTTTCATATTTTTAGAAATATGATTCAAATCTAAACCAATATTACTTAAGCTTCTAGAAACCATAGATGCTTTAGTTGTTAATCCAGGAAAATCACTATGCGCCGGAATAGACGTTAATATCCCAGAAATATTTTGTACATTAGTATCATATTCTTTTACTTTACTTGATAAAGTAGTAATTGCAGAATCTAAATTAGATTTATTAACTTTAGTTATTCCACTCATAGCTTCACCCTCTACACTATTTTCATTATAACATAAAAATCAACATTTTTTTATACAAACTCAAACAAAAAGACTTGATATTATCAAGCCTTTACTTTCTTTCTTTTTATCTCAAATACTAAGTTTGCTATAATTACTAATACTACTATAGCTCCTGCTACAAATAAACTTGTATCAGATGTATTTACAACACCTTTATCAACAACTTTTATCTTATTAACTTTTGTAAATACTTCAGTATGACCATTATTCTTTATACCACATTTAATATATTTACCATTCATATCTATTGTAGGTATAAACTTTAATGATGGTTTATCAGTAGTATCTAATACTTTATATTCCCCGTCTTCAGTATCAGATATATACCAAGTGTAAACGTTATTAGTACCATTAGCATAGAATCCAATAGTATTCTTTAAACCTTGTACTAAGTTATAATCAATATTTAAATCTTGTTTTACACTAGGAGCAACATTAGTAACTGTTATAGTATAAGTATCTAATAATGTGTTTCCATTATACACTTCTACTTTAGTAGTCCCCATATTAACAGGTTCTAAATACATAATAGAATTTCTAACAACCACTTTAACAACATTCTTATCATATTTATAAATAGCAGTTTCAGACGCATTCTTTTCTAATATATTTAATTTTATTTTAGTACCAACCTTTGTACTACCACTAGTTTCACTTATTTCAACATGAGCTTTACCAAATACATAAGCGGCAAACTCATCTGCTATTACATTTACATCTGCAGCATTTACAGAACTTGCATTATTTGAATTATTCATCATTCCACCTAGTTTACCTGATTCTAAACTCAATAAGTTCTTTGTATATAATTCTAAAGCACTTTCATTTCCACCAATTGATTTTCTAACTGTTTCTAATCTATTAGCCGAATTATTACCACTTCCAGAGTTATCTTTATAATAACTTCTTAACGCAGTCATAAAAGCAGTTCCACTTTTTATTTTATTATATATATTAATAGCATCAAGGTCTGCTAATGTATCAGCACCATCCATTGTACTTGGTCCATTAGTTGCTATTAATTTATTTATTTGATTACGAATCTCAGCATCTGTTGCTGAAGGATGACTAGATCTATATATAACAATTTCTTCTAAAACTGTAACTAAATCTCCAGCCCAACCTGCATAGTTTGTATCAAAAGATTGTCCCATATAAGTAGTAGGTCCAATAACATCATATTTAGTATAAGTTAATAATGCTACTATTAAGTGAACAAAATCTATTTTTCTATGTGATGTCTCATCTATTAAATCATCTGCATCCCCAAATGTTAATGAAGGATCTTTTTCTTTAACATAATTAGAAAAATTTTTGTTAATATTAGGTGCAGAAGGATTTAACATAGACATTGGATCTAATAAAGCATTCCAATACATATTATTGTACTTATCTAATCTAATATACTGCATTGTTAATTGATCAGGTGTAGAACCAGAATTTGTTTTAAGAAACTCTACTGCTAAATTATAAACTTTTTCTAACTTAACAAATACCTTCTCATTTAAAGCATCTGGATTAACTTTTGTATAACTAGCATAACTCATACGTTTCGCATTATTATCAGTATTACCTATCAATAAAACTCCCATAGTCATTACTAGTATTAACATACAAATGGCTATCTTATTAAACACTCTCTTCATACACTACACCTACTTTAATTTTATTATATAATCAAAGATAAAAAACTACAATAATCTTCGTAATAAGTTTGACATGAAATTGTATAGTTAGTATACTTTATTAAGGTGATAGTATGAAAAAAGATAAACTATCTATTCTTACTTTTAGAATAACTTCTTTATTACTAA
>JAZOOK010000103.1:0-8558 GCA_045654965.1 Candidatus Coprovivens sp.
AAGTAGTAGCAAGTGCTATGAGTAAAATTTTAAAAGTATTAAGTGAAGATGAATTAAACGACTAGTAGTCGTGTTTTTTGTATAGTGAAATAAAAAAGATATTTTAATTGTTAATTCTTATGATATAATTTATTTGTATAATATATCGGAGGCGAGTAGTAATGTTAGATAGATTATTTGGATCAATCGTTCATAATGCAGGTAATGCAATAGGTAATGCAATTGGAGAAAGTGTTGGAGATGTAATAGAAGGTGTTACTTCACAAGCTACACAAGGTATTACTAATGAAATGGCGGCTAAAAATCAAGCAAGACAAAATGAATTAAATGCAGCTAATCAAGCACAACAAGCACAATTACGTGCACAAAATCAAATGCAAGAAAAAGAATTACAATTACAAAATCAAGCAAAAGAAGCATATATTAAAAGACAAATTGAACAAGTTAATGTTGATCATGAATTAGCTATAAAAGAACAAAAAATGGTAAGTGAATTACCTTCACATTGTCCACATTGTAAGGCACCAACAGCTAAGTCATTAAATTGTGAATTCTGTGGTTGTAAAATAGTAGAATAAGATTACTTTGGTAATCTTTTTTTATTGTGTTATAATACAGTCTTGTTAAGGGGGATTATTATGAGTGATGTAGTTGTAGCACAACAAGTAGTTAGTGGAGTTAAATACAATTTTGGTTGTGAAGAAGTATTTCATAATACTTCTGCAATATATAAAATTAGTAATGAAAGAATACAAGATTATCATAAGTTTTTAACTAATAAAAAAAGAATGTTAAGTGTTATTGCTTCTGGTGATCAAATATTATGTGGAATACTTGAAGGTACTAAAGAAATAGATGCATTTGATATTAGTAGATTCCCTAAATACTTTTTATATTTAAAAATAGCTGGAATACAAGCATTAAGTAGAGAAGAATATATTGATTTCTTTTATGGATGTTGTAATAGAGATGAAATATATGAAGATATGTATGATAGTATTAGAGTCTATTTAGATGGTGATGTATTAGATTTTTGGGATGGATTATTAAATTTCTTTGAATGGAAAGAAGTATATAATTCTACATTATTTAGTACTGAACCATATATAGAAAGAACTGCTATAAATCAAAATAAATATTTACAAAGTGATGAAGAATATAATAGATTAAGACAAGTAATAGGTAGTGTTACTATTAGAACTTATGAAGGAGATATACTTGATATATCTAAAGAATTTAATGTTCCTTATGACATAGTTTATTTATCTAATATAGTTTATTATGTTAATAAAGAAAGATATAAAAAAGCATTAGAAGAATTACCATTAAGTGAACAAGGTATGGTATTGACGTATATGTATAAAATACAAGAGCAAGCTAGGCAATTCTTTCATGAAGATGAATATAGTTTTGAAAAATTTACAAATTCCGACTCTGGAGTGATGATATATCACAAATAATAGTGTATAATGATAATATACACTTTTTATAATAGAGGAGAGTTGGTACTATGAATCTATGGGAAGAATTAGATGCTTGTAAATTTGAAGATAATGAGTATTTAGTTGAACATTTAATAGAAGTAGTTAAAGATGAAGATATTAATACTTTAGAAGAATTAAAGAAATATCAAGAAGACTATTTTAAAGAATCTGGTATGACTAAAGAAGATTGGGTTAAATGGTATGAAAAATCATTTGATAAAATACCTGATTTAGAAAATATATATGGTGAAATAGCTGCTAATAAGATTAACTCTTTAAGAAAAGAATTAAAGAATGCTAAAGGTATCAATGATAAAATAGAAAACATAATTAAGATATGTGTAATTCTTGAAAAAGAATGTTGTTTCTTGGTAGAAATATATAACTTAATTATGGGTGGGGATGTTACTGAAGAAGTAGAACCTGTTAAGGAAGAAATAAAAGTAAGTAATCCTGTAGAAGATAATATTAAAAATCAAATTACTGTAATTAGTGATGCTGAAGTAAAAGTTGATATTAATAAGAATGTTGTATTATGCGGAAGTATGAAGTTTAAAAATGAAATAATTAAAATAAGTGAAAGACTTAAAGGATTAGGATTTAATGTATTACTTCCAGAAGAGTGTATGAAAGGTGAAGATAAGTTAATTGCTTCACGAGCACATTTTAATAGAATAGTGGATCCTAATAATGGAATTATATTAGTAGTTAATGCTACTAAGAATGGTATTCCTAATTATATAGGACCTAATACATTTGCTGAAATAGCATTTGGTTTTTTCCATAATAAGAAAGTATATTTACTTAATGATATATATCATCCTTATGATGATGAATTACTTGGATGGAAAGTCAATTGCTTGAAAGGCGATTTAAATAAGTTAAAGTAAAAGAGTGATAAGATGAAGACATATAAAGAACATTTAGATAAAATCCAATATGTAAGAAATAGTCTTGAAAATGAAATTTTGTGGATTAGAAAAATATTTTTTAATGATATATTTGCAGAACTTAATTGGAGAGATATAGTAGAAGAACGTAAATTGCCACTTATAAAAATTTGGTATCAAGAGTTAGGTAAAGAAATACCTGAACAGCTTAATGTTAAAAAAAGTGATGCTGCAATATGGGAATTGAATACATTTGGAAATGAAAAAAGAGAAGTAGAAATGGAAAGCGTTGAGTATGTTTCTCAAAAAACAAAATGTCCTACGGAAGTTGTATTGGAAATAATGAAAGCGATGGATATAGTTTATTTATTTTGTGGAAAGAGAGAATATGATTCAACTGATAAAGACTATGTAAGACAGTATTGTAATGTATATATGGCAGATGCTGTTTATAAAACAAATGAACTATTTAATAAATTAATTGTTCCTATTAATGAAGTAATGGAACAAGGAAAAAAAGATAGAAATATGAAATAATTTGACAAACGTCATAATTAAGATTAAAATAGCGTTATAAATGTTGATTGAGAAGAGTACTATGTATGAATTTCATAGAGAGTTAGCGGTTGGTGGAAGCTAATATGAAGTATGTAGGAAGACACTCAGGAGTTGATTAGAGAATACATATCTAGTCCGGTTAATAGCCGTTATATATAAAGAGATTATGTTTAACATAATAATTTGGGTGGTACCGCGGATTTAACAGTTATTCGTCCCTTGTGGATGATTAACTGTTTTTTATTGATATAAAAAGAGAGGGAGAAGAAATATGTTAGAAAGTTTTAAACATTACAACATTAAAAATGTTGGAGAAGAAGTTACTTTAACTGGATGGGTTTCTAAAGTAAGAAATCTTGGTGGTTTAGTATTTATTGATTTAAGAAATAGAGCAGGTATTATGCAAGTTGTAGTAAGACCAGAAAGTGAATACTATAGTGTTGCTGAAGAATTAAAGAATGAATACGTTATTAAAGTAACTGGTAAAATTGTAGAAAGAGAAAGTAAAAATTTAAAAATAGCTACTGGAGAAATAGAAGTAGAAGTAAGTGAATTAGAACTTATAAACAAATCAAAAGAAGTTCCATTTGCTATACAAGATGAAACTAATGCTCTAGAAGATACTAGATTAAAATATAGATATTTAGATTTAAGAAGAGAAGCATTAAAGAATAATTTTGTTATTAGAAATGATGTTACTTTTGCTACTAGAAAATTCTTGAATAGTTTAGATTTCTTAGAAGTAGAAACACCTATTTTATGTAAGAGTACTCCAGAAGGAGCTAGAGACTATTTAGTACCTAGTAGAGTTAATAAAGGTAAGTTCTATGCATTACCTCAATCACCTCAAATATTTAAACAATTATTAATGGTATCTGGATTTGAAAGATATTTCCAAATAGCTAAATGTTTTAGAGATGAAGACTTAAGAGCTGATAGACAACCTGAGTTTACTCAAATAGACGTAGAAATGTCATTTGTTGATGAAGACCAAGTTATGTGGTTAGGTGAAAATTTAGTAGCTAGTATTTTTAAAGATGTTAAGGGTATTGAAGTTGAACTTCCTTTAATGAGAATGAAATATGATGATGCTATGGATAAGTATGGATCTGATAAACCAGATTTAAGATTCGGTATGGAAATTCAAAATATTACTGATGTATTTAAAGATACTGAATTTACTGTATTTAAGAATGTAATTAGTGAAGGCGGAATAATTAATGCTATTGTTGTTAAAGATGTAGCAGATAAGTATTCTAGAAAAGATTTAGATAAATTAACTGATTATGTTAAGACTTATAGAGCTTCAGGTCTTGCATATTTAAAATATCAAGAAGAAGTAAGTGGATCTATATTTAAAGTAATGAGTGAAGCTGAAGTTAATGGAGTTAAAGAAACACTTGGTGTAGAAAATAACGACTTAGTATTAATCGTTAGTGGAGCATTTAGAACTGTTAAAGTTGCTCTTGGTGCATTAAGATGTAAGTTAGCTAGAGATTTAAATTTAATTAAAGCAGGAGACTATAAATTATTATGGGTTACTGATTTCCCTTCATTCGAATATAGTGAAGAAGAAGGAAGATATATGGCTTGTCACCATCCATTTACTAGTCCTAAGGATGAAGATGTTGATAAGTTATTAACAGATAAAGCTAACTGCTATAGTAAAGCTTATGACATTGTTATTAACGGTTATGAAGCAGGTGGTGGATCAATTCGTATCCATGATGAAAAAGTACAAGAAACTATGTTTAAAGCATTAGAATTAACTGATGAAGATATTCAAAATAAATTCGGTTTCTTCGTTGATGCATTAAAATATGGTTGTCCTCCACATGGTGGATTTGCACTTGGTTTAGATAGATTAGTTATGCTACTTGCTGAAACTGAAAATATTCGTGACGTTATTGCATTCCCTAAAACTGCTAGTGCTACTGATTTAATGTGTGAATGTCCAAGTAATGTTGATGAAGCACAATTAGTAGAACTTGGTTTAGCTATTAGAGAAGAAAAGAAAAACGAAGAAAAATAAAATAGTTGTGGAAATTATATAGAAAATGTGTATAATATGTTCTTGATGATGTTAAATCATCTAAGGAGATGTAGAAATGCCTAGTGAGCGAGCTTACCAATACAGTGTGGTAGATATGAAATTAGTTATGAGTAATCCTGAAGAATTTATTATTCCTGAAAACTTGGAAGCTTGTAAGTTACTATGGAGTAAGAATATCTTTACTAAGATGACTAATAATTATGATAATGATTTTTCTTGGATAACAATTGCTCAATTTTCTCCAGAGAATCAAGCTTTATTTGAGTCATTATGTTTAGGTGATAAAAGATTTGGACTTACTTGGGGAGGTATTGGATTTAAGATACCTATAGTACCAGGTAAGGGGAATGATACATTTGAAGCATTTAAAGAATTAATAGATTTATTTCCAGTACAAGATGTACAAAAAGATGGATGTATGACTACTGAAGAATTTATGATGTATTATACTGATTGTTTTAGAATGGAACATACACCAGAGTATAAAGAAATGGTTTCTCATATGATGAGTCCTGATGGAGATGTGCTTTTATATAATAGAGAATTTGAACAATATATGAATTATATGAATATAAGAAGAAGAGTAAGAGTATTTGATCCAAGTAAGATGACTAAGTCATTAGAAGAATATATTGCTGAGAGTATGTTTGCAGATTATTATGATCCTGATAATGGAATGATTTATTATAATGAAATGTATTATAATGCACATATGAAATATAAAGCAGAGCAAAAGAAACATACGTTAGGTTAAAAAAGTATATAAATTTATATACTTTTTTTATTGCTTAAAAAATGGTATACTTTAATATAATAGAGGTGTTGTAAAATGGAAGAAAACAAACAAATAGAGACAGAAACTAATGAAGTAGTAGAAAAGGTTGAAGAACCTAAAAAAGAAGTAAAAGTATTACCAACATCGTTTTTAGTAATTGCTATTATTTTTATATTAATAGCATTTGTAATAAGTTGGGTTGTTGGTATTAAACAAAGACCAGTTGAAGAAGAACAACAACCTGAAGTAAAAGAAGAAGTAGAAAACAAACCAATTAATGATGCAGAAATTAAATTAAATATAGATGAAGCAAAAAGTATAGAATTTTCTGATAGATTAGATTATATATTACAAAATGTATTTGATGATTATAATCATTTAGTACCTGATGATAAAAGATCATCAACAGATATTTTAATTGATGAAGTTACTAAGTTTAAATTTGTTTATTACATAGTAGAAAGTTATGGATTAAATGAATCTAAAATTTATAATGTTGATGAAAATGGTAATGAAGTAACTGGTATGTATGCAGTTAAATATGATTATTTTAAAACATATTATAAAGAATTAATTGGTACTGATTTTAATCAAGAAGTATTAAGTAAAGTTTCTAATAAATTTAAATTAAAGGGTGAATACTTATATAGTTCTGTATTAACTGGAGCTAAGAGTAATTATCAATTAACTACAGAATCATTTACTCAAAAAGGAGATAAATATTATTATACTTTAGTAGTAAATGAATTAGATGAAAATGAAAAAGTAAGTCTTACATATAGAATTAAATTAATATTCTCTATTGTTAATAATAAATATGTAATTAATAGTGTTGTAGTTTATTAAGAGAGAAAAGTATATAAGATAATTTATATACTTTTTTTATGTGTCTTATGATATAATTTAATAGAATAATAAAGAGGTGTTTGGTATGACACAAAAAGAAACAAATGTAAGAAGTATATTTTTTCTAGTAATAGGTGTATTACTTCTTTTATCTTTGGTTATTTGTATATTTATAGTAAGTGCAGAAAGTGATTTAGTAAAAATAAAAGCTGAAGTTGTAGAAGTAGGTACTGAAAGAACTTCTAGTGGTAAAGTAAAAATTGCAGTTACTTATGATGTAGATGGTCAACCATATAGATATAATGAATATTATTATAAAGGTGAAGTTCAAACTGGACAAAATGTAGAGATTTTTTATCATTCAAAAAATCCTACTAGTGTTCAAACATTTAAAACTAATAAGTTAATATTTATATTTCCAGTTATAGGACTAGCTTTATGTATTTTAGGTTTATTTGAATTATTTAAGAAGAATAGTGATGATGATGACGATGACTTTGAAACTTCAGTAATAGGTGTTGTTGGTAATACACAACAATTAAAAATTGTTACTGATGATACAGTTGCTCATACTTATGAACCAACACCAGAAGAAGTTGTTGAAGCTCCTGTAAAAGCTGTTGTTAAAGTAGAAGAACCAGTTCAAATAGTAGAAGAAGTTGTTGTTGAAACTGCTCCAGTAGTTGAAGAACAACCGGTTGTTGAACAACCAGCTCCAGTAGTAGCGGTGGCACCTGTTGCTGAAACAGCTGTGGCATCTTCAATTAGTAATCCAGATCCAGAACCAACTCCAGTAGCAGTTGTTGCAGCTCCTACAACAATGGATGATGTTACTAATGTTGAACCAAAAGTTGAAGAACCTAAAAATTCTTCTTTATCAAAAATGGAAGCTGCAATAGTACAAAAAGTAAAAAATGAAACTAATGGTGCAACATTAAATGAAGAAGAAATTAAAAAAGTAATAAAAGATGTATTAAAAGAAGTAATAGCTGAAGTTAAAGAAGGAGAACCTGCTAAACCAGTAGTTCAAAAGAAAGTACTTCCTAATTACTATTATATTTCTGGTACTTCATTAATATATGAAGAAGCAGGTAAAGAGTCTCAAGAAATTGAATTAAAAACTATAAAGAGTATTGTTAGAACAGTTAATAGTGCTGGTAATGTAGTTAAATTAGTTGTTTCTAATGATGCAGTAAAATGTATATTAACTAATATGAAGAATATTGATTTAGAACAATTAGCAAGTTTATTAAATAATAAGATGCGTACTATAGATGATAGTTTTAAAGAAGAAATAGAATACAAAGAATATTAGTATTACATTAGATAGGAAGTAATGTATGAATAGAAAGAAAAGAAAGACAAGTATGTTAACTATGTTATTTTTTGCTATAGGTTTAGTTTTATACCTAACAGGAATAATATTATTATTTAGTTCTAGTTTGAAAAAAATACCACTATTACAAGCTTTCTTTTCTAACGTTAATTTAACTAATGATACGTTGAATAGTATGAAGCTTGTAGGTGGAATACTATTTTTTGTTGGATTTATAATATTTATTGTAGCAGTTATACTTTTATATAAAAATAATGAAGTACAAGATAATAATAGAAATTTAATTATTGAAGGAAAAGCAGATGTTATTACTTTAATAGTTATGACTTATGTCATGATATTTATGATAGTAGTATGTTTATTATGTGATCAATTAATTGGTGCTTTATTATTTGGTGTTACAATAGTAATTCAAACTCTTATTAATGGTATTTTAATAAAGTATTATAGTAATGAATATAAGAAAAAATAATTTATTAAATTCTTAATATAGTGTATTATTAAGAGGGTGGGTATTATGAATGAAAATAATAAAAATATTTTTGATAAGTTTTTAGATACTTATGATAAATATAATGCTAAGAAAAAAGTAAATGTAGAAACATATTATAGACCT
>JAZOOK010000104.1:0-9129 GCA_045654965.1 Candidatus Coprovivens sp.
ACTATGTATAAGTAATAGCTTATGTAAGATAAACTTAAAGATAGCTAGTATAAAATTATTTCCATCTACCAATAGCAATATAGTCAATAGTATAAGTTTGTCCAGTATCAGTACCTGCCATTAAAATTCTAGTTTCAAAACTTGTAGTAGTTCTATTACCCTCAATATCTCCAATATATGAAGAAATATTGCAACTTTCAACTACTATAGGAACAGCAATAAATGTTTGTGGAAATGTAGTAGTAATCCATTCAGTTCTTCTACAGAATGAATAATAATCAGCATTTTGAGCATTAGTACCACTTATATCTCCCCAGCATAACATTAAACCATCAGCAAATTTAATATAGTTAGTGCCTAAAGTTTCAATAACTTTATCAGTCATACCTGCTAAAATATTAGCACTAGAAACAGCAGATGTATTTACTTCATTTATTGCACCAACTAAATTAGCTTTATTTACAGTATCTAAATTAGCAAGTGTACCAATATTAGATAAAGCACCATCAGCAGTAGTTTGAGCTGCAGCTGCATTAGTTACAGCAGTATTAGCAGTAGTTTGAGCTGTTTCAGCAGTAGTTTGAGCATTAGTAGCTGAAGTACTAGCTGTATCAGCAGTAGTTTTAGCAGTGTGAATTCCTGCGTCAATTTTAGACATATCAGAGTTGTAATCTACTAAATAAGTAGGTTTATCTGAACTAACATATTGAGATAGTTCATAATTTGTAGTTTTGTTTGTAGATGCCATTGTTCATCATTCCTTTCTTTTTTTAAAATATAACATCTATTCAGTTAGTAAACTCTTAGAATGTTGATCGAAGTTAAATGCAGTAATTTCTTTAGCATCAAACTCAGATGCAGTTAATTCTAGAGCATCAAACTCTCCAGCACTGATACCATCAGTTCTAGTTTGATCATAAATATTATCAACAACTGTTTGAATAGAACTTTGTAAACCTGTAGTAGGATCTAGAATTGTAATATTACCAATATCAAAATGATCTATTTGATATTGAAGATTTGCATCTTGCTCATCAACATATTCTTTTAAAACATTATAATTTAATGTTATAAGTTGTTTTAATTCAACTTCTAAATCATGAAGTAAATCATTAACTTCTGTTCTATCAGCTTTAGTATTTTCTAAACTTGTAATATTTTGTTCTACTAAATAAACTCTTTCAGACATTAAGTCTATTTCATGTTGAAGTTCATCAAAATTTAAGTCTATATTATCGAAATCTTCTTTAAGTTGATTAACAAGTTCGATAACATCATTTAAGTTTTTTTGAACCCATAATAATTGTTCCTCATAACTTAGTGATTCTAAATAACTTTGAGGAATTGCTCCAATAGATAATCTATTGAATAAACATTTTCTAAGCATAAAATCACACCTTTCTATAAAAGACCAATAAATAAATCTTTTAATTCTCTTATAATTTCATAATCTACAGCTCTGATATTATCTCTATATTGTTTTAATAATGCTTGAGCAGTAGCACTAACACCACTATTACCCTTTATTTTCTTTGTATATTCTTCATTAGAATTAGTTGTAGCATCACTTTCATCAACTCCAGTAGAACTAGCATAAGAACCATTCAGAATAGAACTCTTATTAATTTGCCCTTGAGGAGTATCAGAGTTTACTGTTAATCCAGAAGAATTAGCAGTACCATTTTGCTCACGTTCAAAAGTTTCAGTATAATCTACGTTTACTAAAGGATCATATTTAATAGAGTTAGCGTAAATCATTGGTAACTTAGATTCCATAATGTTTCTCATTTTGATTTTAGCATAATGCTTAAACATAGCTGGAGTTTCTAAACCAAAATCTTTAAAATAATATTCATCTATTATTTTATCTGCTAGTTTATCTTTACTCCATGTGCCACGTTCATTAATAACATTGATTTCATCTTGAGTTAGATAATCACTTAATTCATAATCCATAAACCATTGTTTTAAATCTTGCTTAGTATAAATACCCATTGTAATTAATGTTTTAAAGTTAGTTGTATATTTACTCATATTCTTCAACCTCACTTCCATTAACTAAGCCATCATCTTTATAATCACTTACTATTGATTCATTAGATTTAATGATATTTAATAAATCACTTCTTACTCTTACTGAGATTTTTTTATCTCCCTCAAGTCCGAATAGTTTATTAAATTCATCACATGCTTTTTTTCTAGGTTCTAAGTAAGATTCTAAGTTAAGGTTTATAAATTCATTATTAGCAGAAGATTCTCCAGATATTAAACGTTCTTTTTTCTCTACTTCGATATTGTTTACTCCTATGAATGATAAAAATTCATTCCATATTTTTTGTTGGTAAGTTTTAATATCATTAGCAACAAATGGAGCATCAGTCTTAATTGCTTTAAAAGCTTCATTAGTGATTAAATCTTTATCTCCATATATAATAGGTTTAGAGCCATCATATTGTGAGTAAAGATTCTCAAGTGTCACCTTTTGCTTATCATCCCCTAAAAGAATTATAGGTGTCTTTTGAGCATTGATATTAACATCACATACTAATTGAGCTTGAGTTAAACGTTCTGCAAACAATTGTATTGTATATGCAGTTGGTACTCGATTCCAGTTATTCATAACTAGAACAGCGTAATCGGACTTTTCTTCTGGATTTTTTATAAGTCCTGAATATCTAGTTCGATTACTTTGGAATACATTAGAATCACTATAACAATTAAGTTGTGTAGGTAAACCATAAATATTAATATAACCATTATCAGATGTATTTGTATTAATAAAACCATAATTTTCATCATATAAGAGAACAGCTTGCCCATTAAAGAATAAACTACGTTCTAGGTATCTCTGATCCATTGTATCTGGTAAGTTTACCCACTCGAATATAGATAAACAAATTTTAGTCATTCTATCTAAATAATCATTATATGTAGCAACATTATCATATAAAGAACACATGAATCCTAAAGAATTTTTAACATCATTTTTAATTCTTTTACCCATCTTAGCATCTCTCCTTTCTATCTTAAATTATACCATTATTTTGGGAATAATCCAAAAAGGTACTAGGATTATGCCAGAATGTAACTCCACTATTAAACATATCTTTAATAGTTTGTAAATCTTCTTGAGGTATAGTACCTTGAATAGCTACCTCCATAGTTTGAACATAGTTCCAATTTAATCTACCAGTAACATTAGGAATCTTCATCTCATTTACTTTATAGCCAATAGCACTAAATATTCCATCAATTTTTCTAGCATATTCAGCTCTTATACAATATTGATAAGCTCCAAAAACTTTAGAGTTTGAATAATTAATATCAGATGCACTTTGTGAACCATTATTAGCATTAGCATCATGTGAGTGATCATATTGTGAAGTAGCTTGATTAACAATACCACCAATACCTCCAGCAATTAATCCTCCACCTACTAAAGCTCCAGCTCCGCTAGCAATAAGTGCAGCACCAGCTACAACTTCAGCACCACTTGTAATTAAAGACATAAATCTTGAACCAGATGTACTAGCTAACCAGTTAGTATATTGATCAGAGTTCCAATTACATAAAGGTATTTTAGGAGCATTAATAGAATAACATCCAGCAGTATAACCAGTATCAGTACCACCACTAACATAATTGTCTGGGTACATATTAATTGAACATCCAGGACCAATAGTACCACGCATCCTAAATACACAATTATTTGTTTTAAAATATTCATATCTATAATTCATATTTTCTCCAACATAATTAGTTACATTTAGAGAATTAAATTCTCCAGTAAGTAGCTTTTTATTTGTTGGAGTATAACCATCAATAGATGTAGGTTTATTAATTGTATATGTTATAGTTCTAAATCTATCAGATGCTACTGAATTAATCTTATAATAGTAATAAGTCCCATAAGTTGTAGTTATATCACTAAAAGCAGTAGAATCACTAGGTAAAACTAGTTTTTTAGGAGCCATAAATACAGATACAATATCATCTATATAACCAGCTTCAGCCATTATTCTAAGTACTATATTAGCACTACTTGCATTCATCATAGCATAATATGAACAACCACTATAACAACCATATAAATCCTCTCCAAAAAGTTTAGGGTAACTAGTACTTCCTAAATCTCTAGTAGAACCTATTATAATAAGTGAATCTACTGGAGAATCATTACCACCATCTACTAATGTTGTTAAATATGTAATAGGTGTCATGTTAGTTTGTATCATAGTACCTTTTTCTAAACCCTCTGGAACAGTATGTAAACCAACAGTATCATTACTAACGTGTTCTCTTACTACAAATGATTTTTTAATATCAATATCAAACATCCAAGTTTGATAACAGTCAGTTTCTATAGTAATAGTAGTCATGCCATCATTTTCATATCTCATATTAGTTATATAAGCATAAAACCACTTATTAGTATAATTCTCATTTTGATACATAACATAGTTATAACCAATTAAAGAATCTATATGAGCTGGAAATCTAATTGTACTATCTTTTCTTTGATAACTGATTCTATCAACTTCTAACTTTGGTAAAGATAGAAAATACTCAAGTTGAGCTTTTTCAGTTGCAAATGTAAGTTGATTCTTATTATCTAACTCTAATGGAGATTTTAAAAGATAAAGAATTGTATTAGGAGTTACAGCCATAGACATCTCCTCCTTTCATAATATAAAAATAAGGAAGAGAGATTAAATCTCACTCCCTTATTATGTAGTTAAACTAATTAACTAGCAGCATTTACTTTAACTGTTACAGTCTTAGTAATTGTTTCTCCAGATGGATTAGTTGCAGATGCTGTTAAAGTCTTATTTGAACCAGCTTTTACACCAGTAAGAACAGCAGTCTTTAGATCTCCAGTCTTAGCTGCTACTGTGAAGAATTCTCCACTAGCACCATCTGAATAAGTAATTGTTCCATTAGCTGCAAATGGTACAGTTTCAAATTTAACTTCAGCAGTTTCTCCTACAGTAACTTCTACAGAAGTAACATCAGTAGTAATTGCTGTTGGAGCAACAGTAGGTTCCCCAGTTGCAAAAATCATATGATTAGCAAACATTGAAATACCATACATCTTAATGTTGTTAAGATAGTATTGAACTGTTCTATTATTAGGATTATAGAATGAATCCATAAATGTGTCTTGTCTTCTAATTTTGAAGAATGCTTTATCAGCCATAATTCCTAAAATAGCTGAACCATCATAATGAAGAGTACCATCATCATTATATACATCAAAATTATCAACTGTAAGAATATTTCCTAATAATGTAGCTCTATCTAAATTGAATGCATCAGCAAGTACATTAACATCCATATAAGCTCTTACATCATTTCTTACAATAAATACTATATCTTCTGGATTAGTCCATGTAACAATAGGTCTTCCTTCTCCACCATTTTTAGCCCATGAATTGTAGCTTGATGATGGAACTTGGAAATTTAAGAATAGTTCTCTTGCTTTAGCAACAAATGCTTTAGCATTAGCTTCACTGTTGATAGCTGAAACAGTAGTAACTTGAGCAATATTCATTGAATAAGCACCAGAAACAAGTTCTTTTACTTTATTGAATTCATCAATATAGCATCCATTGTATAATGAGTTACTTAATTGATCAATAAAGCTTTCTAAATCTCCCCAAGAAACAAATGCTTTTTTAAGTTGTTGTCTTGTGAATGTAACTGGGTATTGTAAGTCTGAGTTAATAGTTTGATATTGAACTTTAACATCAGCTTCATATTTGATTAATAATCCTGCAAAATCATCAACATTAAATTGTCTTCCTTTGCTTGGATTTACATAAATTTCTTGACCTGCATAACCTAAAGGAATTCTATCTCCATCAAGTACTGCAAATGGATTTCTAAAACTTTTGTTTTCAAATTGAGTATAAACAATTCTATTTACTAAAGCTTGACAGAATTCATTGTAAACAGCTGGAACTGAGAAAATAGGTTCTGCATATCTTGAAATATCAGTATCTTCATCTATCTCTGGTAAATATTGATGATAGATTTCAGAACTGATTTCTCTTAGTGCGTTAAGAGATGTTTTTAATCCACTTAATGCCATAATCATCTTCCTTTCTTATAAACTTCTTTTGAAATTGCCTTTTGAATCGAAGCAATCACTTAATGAAATAGATTTTCTTGATTCAGTTTGCTCTTCTTTCATAACAGGTTTAGCTATCGGAACTTGTTGTAAAAGATTAGCATTAGCAGTAATTAATCTATCATTCTTTTCTCTTAGTGTTTGGATCTCTTTTTCTTGAGCTTGTAAAGTATTTTGAACCTTTGTATTTTCAGTTATTAATAACCCTAAGCTATCAGCAATTTGTGCTGTTGCATCTTCCCCTAAAGTATCTTTAATGGTAGAAGTAATTACTTCTAAGTCTTCATTTTTCATATTATCTATTTCCTCCTTTATTATAACATATTTTAATAAAAAACAATAGTTTAGTAAAAACCATTATTCTGATAAATAAACCATGGAAATTTACGTTTTCTCTCACTAGTTGGTGTTGGTGGAGTTGGAGTTCCATCATAATAATAAACATTACTTGAACTTGCTACATTTATTATTCCAGTTAAATAGTCACATGGATTAATATAATCACTAAATGGTGCTTGATAATTCCAACTTGTTCCATTTTGCATCTCTAAATGTAAATGTACTCCAGTTGAAGTACCAGTTGTACCAGCTGGAGCAATATATTCATGCAATTGATATACTTGCCCTACAGTCTTAGTAGGTAAACTTGCCATATGAGCATATAAATACATAACACCATTCTCATTAGAAAATATAGCATAATTACCATAACTAGAATGAACTCCAACATATAATACTTTAAAATAATCTATAGCATATAAATCTCCACTATAACTATATGGTGCTAAGTCTAGTGCATGATGTGATGAACTAAAAGCTGTAGTTACTACAAAATTCTTTTGTATAAATGGAGCATTGTTTAAATATATAGTTGCCATTATACCTCTTTAGCTTGCATTCCACTAGAATCTTTTATACAAAAATATGTGTTTCTAGTTTTAGCCCATGTATTACCTTTAGAATCAATTTTAAATCCAGTAACATCTACAGTTGCACCTACTCTATATTTAGCATAACCTTTATTGTCTTTAGCAAATTTAGCAAGTAAATCAGTTGATATTCTTTTGTATAGTACTTTATTATCAGAACGTACTTCTGGAGTAGTTCTTACATATTTTTCATAAAGTATTTTATATTTACCAGTCTTTAATGTATTTGAGTTTGGTAAATCAGCTTTAATATAACCAGTAGGATCAATTCTTACACCTTTAGGATTAATAACTTCAAAATGTAAATGACGTGCTGTTGCTCTACCAGTAGCACCCATTACAGATATCTCTTGAGCTTGTTTTACTTTATCTCCTACTTTAACTGATATACTTCCATATTTTAAATGTGCATATCTAGTTTTATAACCGTTAGAATGTTTAATAAGTATAAAATTACCATAAGATGAACCAATTTTATCAGTCTTGTTATAGTTTCTAACTAAATTCTCTACTACACCATCAGAATGAGCTATTATGATATTATCATCTTCAAAATTGTGCCATCCAATATCTACACCCCTATGTGTAACAGCATTATATTTTTGTGTTATACCATTATTACCTTTAGTAACTCTAGTCATATTATCACTTCTCCTCTTTAATTTTACATAACTCTAAATTATTTATACGTTCATTCATTTTGATAAGTGATTCTGATATTTCATTAAGTGCTTTACTTTGTTCTTTTAAAGCTTCTTCTTGAATCTTACCAAAATGTAAATGATCATATATTAGATAAGCTACGCATATTAAACCAATTCCATTATCAGATATTAGTTTTACTAAATCAGCTATCTCCATATTCATCATTCTCCTCTCTACATTAATATTATATATTAAAAACAAAAAAAGAGCAATTAACTTGCTCTTCTTTATATTATTCAGATTTACTTCCTAATAATGTAATTGAATTTGTAATAATTTCAGTTACAGTTCTTTTTCCAGATTCAACTTCATATGTTCTTGTAGTAAGTCTTCCAGATATACCAATTTGATTACCTTTTTTAACATACTTACAAATTGTTTCAGCTGTTTTATCATAAGCTACTACATTAAAAAAGTCAGTATGTTCTTCACTTGCATTATAAGCAATTGAGAAGTTTACTACAGCTTTTTTCTCCTTTGAAGTGTACTTAAGTTCTGGATCAGATGTTAATCTTCCAATAATATTAATACTATTCATATAAACATTCCTTTCTTATATAGTATTAGTGCATCTTTATTAGCACCACTCAATAGATAATAAAGGCTAATATTTAGTTAATCACTCTAAATACTATGCTGATTATTGCTTCCTAGTGGTTAATTTCTCAACTATTAACCTTAACCTTATGCTAGTTATCTTTTATATTATCTACTGAGTGCTACCAATAAGGTAGTACACATTGGAAAAATTTGTAATTTATAGTCTTACAATTGACTAGTGCACTAATATAGAGAGGGTATGATTCACTCTCCATTCTAATTACTTTTATGCACCTTACCAGAATGAAACTAAACTATATAAAAGGTATATTTATATCAAAATTTTTAAGCGTATTAGTTTTAATCCAATATTAACAAATGTTTGTAAGATTTCACAATTAGTTCCATTCCAGTAAGCTACATAAGAGTAGCTTGTAGTGATAAAAAATATTATATGAATATGTTACACAGTACCTCATTGGTACATATTAAGTGTACCACCACACTATTATAGTGTCAATAATAATTTTTATTAATGTGAGGATTTTTTTATCTGATGTGTAAAGGGTTTAGGTTCAGAATATGAGTTTAGATCATTAATGCGTTAGGTTTTCCCCCCCGTCCACAGAGTGTGATATAGGTTAGAATTGTTATTTTGAAATTAAACGTTTTAAGAGGTGGATGGTGGTGTTAGGTATAATGTGTCTAGGTTAGTTGTAAAGTGTCTTAAAACGCTTGTAAAGTGGGTTTACACGTTTGCTGTGTGTAAAGTGTCAAGTGCTGTGTTAGTTTACATAGGCGAACATTAGTTCGGGGAAACTGGAT
>JAZOOK010000105.1:0-7754 GCA_045654965.1 Candidatus Coprovivens sp.
TTAATTACTAATTATATTTTAAGTCATATTGATGAAGAATTAGAAATGATTGAAGAACCAATTAATGCATTTTATACTATTAGAGATTATGCTGCTGCATTAGAATTTACTTTAATTAGTGAAGGATTCCAAGATAATGAACAATTATATAGTGATTCAATGTTATTAAAGGTTAGATTACAAGCTATTATTAATAGTAGAATTGCTAATATATATAAATGTGATACTTTTATATCTATGGAAAGTTATGTGTCTAATTTAGTTGCTATAAAAAATAAAAAAGCACAAGTTATTAATATTAACTTAGAAGATATAGATGATACTCATGCGAAGATTATCGTTAAGATAATTGCAAGAATATTCTTTGATTTCTGTAAGACTAGAAAGAAAAGAGCTCAAATTCCTTTCCATCTATTCTTAGAAGAAGCACATAGATATGTTATTAAAGATGCTGACGTATTCTTAATTGGATATAATATATTTGACCGTATTGCAAAAGAAGGTCGTAAATATGGTGTATTATTAAATATTATTTCACAAAGACCTGTAGAAATATCTGAAACAGTTATTGCACAGTGTTCTAACTTTTTAATATTTAAGATGACACACCCTAAGGATATAGAGTATATTAGAACAATGTTACCGAATATTTCGGCGGATGTTATAGAAAAACAAAAAGTATTACAACCAGGTAACTGTGTAGGTTTTGGTGGTGCATTTAAATTACCGATGGTAGTTAAGATGGAAATGCCTAATCCAGCACCTAACTCTAACTCTTGTGATGTTAATAATTGTTGGAAGATACAAGGAGATGTAGTAGCTTCTAATAGTGGTAATAATGCTGCTCAAAAAGAAAAAGATAATCCTACTGCAAAAGATATGCCAGTAGCCGCTCCAACAAATCCAGTTCCTCAAGTTAATAAAAACGAACCATCATTTAGTGGTATTGAACATGATTTTAGTAAGAAACAAGAAAGACCTGATTTAGGTATTAATCCTATTCCTAATCCGGTTCCTCCTGTAAATAATGTTGCTCCTGATGCAATATTACTATCTAATGAGGTTGCTACTGTACAAAATACTAATAATAATGCTAATGATATGATTAATAGTATGAAGTTTAATCAATCTAATGTACAAAGCAATGCTGTAAATAATGAGTTTGCTAATAATGTAAATATGAATGCTAATGTTAGTATTCCTACTGAAATGATGCAACCTATTATTAAAGGACCACAACAAGATGAATTTAGTACTCCTAATCAAGCTGTACTACCTAGTGGACATATGGGAATGCCTCCTATAGGTAATCAAATGATGAATAATGGTAATGTAGGTAACCAAGGTGGAAATGGTAACTTTGGCGGAATGATGAATCCTGGAGTATTTTAAAAAAATATGTAAAGAAAATGAATAGTATCTAGTACTATTCATTTTTTTATGATATACTTTAATTACTCAAGGTAAAGTGCTTACTTTCATAAAAACCGAGTAAGTGATTTATTGGGAATCTAATCGTCTGTGGTGTTGAAGACCTTGCTCTTTGAGTGTAGGGATCCTAAAGCAGTTCGTGTGATGCCCACCTGTGTAGTGCAGGTTTTTTATCACAGTAAGTTTACCCTTGAGTTTTTTTGTGGGATAAATTATGTTATAATTTTTTTGGTGATGTATATGTTAGAGCGTAGTAAGATGATAGTTAATGAAGATAAAATGAATAGGTTTATTAATACTCATGTACTTATTGTAGGAGTAGGTGGAGTAGGTGGGGCTTGTTTTGAAGCTTTAGTTAGAATGGGTATTAAGTTTATTACTATTGTAGATGGAGATACTTTTAGTTTAAGTAATTTAAATAGACAGTTATTAAGTAATAGATCTAATATAGGTAATTCTAAGGTAAAAGAAGCTTATTTAAGAGCAATTAATATTAATCCTGATATAAATGTAGAATATTACGAAACGTTTCTTACAGAGGCTAATATTGATGATATAGACTTTACTTATATTGATTATATTATTGATTGTTGTGATACTATGACTACTAAGTTATTATTAGTTAAGAAAGCAATAGAATATGATATAAAGATTATTAGTAGTATGGGAACAGGTAATAGATTAGATTGTACTAAGTTAGAGATAACTAATATATGGAAGACAGATGTTGATCCTGTTGCAAGAGTAATGAGAAAGTTATTAAGGGATAATAATATAAAATATAAGTTACCTGTACTATGTTCTAAAGAAATACCTATAAAGATAAATAGTAGAACGCCTGGAAGTGTAAGTTTTGTGCCTAATGTAGCAGGTTTTTATATCGCAAATTATGTTTTTAATGATATAATAAATTATGGAAGTGATAGTAATGGATAACAATGAACAATTAGATATACAAGAAGTTATTATTAACGAAGAAGATAATCAAGAAGAAGTAGTAGATTCTAATCCTAAAATAGATACCGAAAAGACTTTTTGTGAACAAACAACATATTTAGAGTTTTTACTATCTAATGCTAAAGATGAAGAGGAAGCAGAACATATAAAAGCTACTATTAATGATTATTTGGATTTATATGATGAAAATCATAATGAAGAAGATGAAGAGATTACTGAAGAAGAGTAATCTTTTTTTTGTTGACATTATGTTATATGGTTGATATTATATCCTATCCTTAAAAGGGATTAATATTGTAATATTGAGGGGGAATGATTATGGAAGATATTAAAACATTATACGATATTATTTTTAGTGATAGTAAGGTAGTAGTTATTACTGGTGCAGGTATATCTACATTAAGTGGTATACGTGATTTTGATGGAGAGAATGGTATATATAAGGATTTACCTAATGCTAGATATTATATGTCTAGAGAATGTTTAGATAAGGAACCAGAGAAGTTTTATGAATTTCAAAAGAAATATTTTCTAGGTAAGGAGTATGAACCTAATATAGTTCATAATGTTTTAGCTAAGTTACAAGAAAGAGGTTTGATTGGTACTATTATTACTCAAAATATTGATGGTTTACATGAAAAGGCTGGTACTACTGATTTAGTTAATTTACATGGTAATGGAAATAGATTTTATTGTACTGGTTGTAAAAAGGAATATACAGCTGAAGAATATATAGAAGGTTATATTTGTAAGGAATGTGGTTCTGTAGTTAGACCTGATATTTTATTATACGGAGAATGGTTGAATCCTAAATATTATGAAAAAGCTATGAATGCTGTTAAGGATGCTGATAAATTAATTGTTTTAGGTACTGGTTTATGGGTTGAAACAGTTGCTAATTTAATTATTAATTATATGAATACTCATCCTAATATGAAGAATGAAGATATATTTGTTGTTAATTTAGGTCAAGTTAGATTTGGTAGATACGTTACTCATTGTAATGAAGATTTAGGTGAAGTATTTAAATTAGTTAAGAAATATGAAGAACAATAAAAAAATACACTATTAAGTGTATTTTTATTTTTTGTTTACTAAGAATGCGATTAGTAGAGAAGGATCTTCGTCATTCATTACTATTTTATAGATTAAATCTATAATAGGCATTTTTATTTTTTTATTTTTAATTAGTTTGTAGATACTTTTTAAAGTATAGTATCCTTCTACTGTATTTTGTTTTAAATGTTCTTCTTTTTCTTCTTTAGTAGCTCCTTCACCAATTATTTTACCGAATGAGAAGTTTCTACTTTTTGTGGATGTACAAGTTAGTAGAAGATCTCCAACTCCTGCGAAAGAAGTTATTGTTTTAGGATTACCGCCTAAGGCACCGATTAAGTTTTTGATGTCGTTAAGAGCTTCTGTTATTAAGAAACTTTGTGTTGATTCTGGATATCCTAATCCGTCTAACATACCAGCTGCTACTGCTATGATGTTTTTTACTGAACCACAGATTTGTACTCCGATAAGATCAGTTGTTTCTCTTAGTTTTAATGTGTCGTTTTCTAATACGTTTTTAATTGCTTTTATAGCTTTTCTTGAATGTGATGCAAGAGATAGACCAACTGGATTATTATGTGCCATATCTACTGCAAATGATGGACCAGACATTATTGCTACGTGTTTTGTTTTTAGGTTTTGATGTGCTATATCACTTAGGAATGCACAAGATGTATTTTCAATACCTTTAGATGCTATACATACGATAGTTTTTTTAGTTATGTATGGATTTATGTTCATACATATACTACCTACGAATGCTGCTGTAGATGTAATGAATACTATATCAGCGTCTTTAACCGCTTTTTCATAAGATACAGTTAATTTTATATTTTTAGGTACTTCTAAGTCAGGTATTAATCCTTTTATTTGATGTCCATCTTTTATATATTGTTCGTATCTTTCGTCTGATTCAGTCCACATTATAATATCTTTATTTTTTTTACTAAGAGCCATAGCTATTGCACAACCATAAACTCCTGTTCCAATTAATGCTATTTTCATTTTATTTTCCGCCTTTCATTTCTTGATGTAATTTATTTAAATTATCTTCATATTTATTTGGTTTTGGATTGTAGTATTTTTTATTTTTAATATTATCTGGTAAATATTGTTGTTTAACCCATGCGTTAGGGTAGTCATGAGGATACTTGTACATAGGTGAATGTGTTTTTATATGTTCAGGTAAGTTTCCTGTTGTACCAGATTCTATGTCAGCTAGTGCAGCATCTAGTGCTATATGAGCGCTATTACTTTTAGGACTTAGCGCCATTTCTGTTACTAGTGTACCTAGTGGTATTCTAGCTTCTGGAAGACCAGTTAATTCTGCTGCATGGATAGCTGCCATTACTTTTGGTCCCATTGCTGGATTAGCTAGTCCAATATCTTCGTAAGCAATAACACTTAATCTACGATATATACTGTCTAAATCTCCTTCAGTAATTAATCTTGCTAAGTAGTGAAGAGCTGCATCAACATCTGATCCTCTTATTGATTTTTGTAATCCTGATAGAACATCATAGTGTGCATCTTCATTTGCATCAGAGAAGAATACTGCTTTAGCATTTATTTTTTCAACCACTTCAAGTGTAACATGTTTGTCTTTTGTTGCATAGTAAGAAACTTCAAGTAAGTTTATGGCACTTCTCAAGTCTCCTGAAGATAGTCTTGCTATTGTAGAAGCTGCATCTTCATCTAGTTTTATATCTTTAAGATGAATAGATGCTTTATTTAATCCGTCTAATATGTCTTCTTTTGATAATTCTTTTAATTCAAATATTTGACATCTACTACGAATAGCTGGATTTATTTTATGATATGGGTTTGATGTTGTCATACCAATAAGTATAATAAGTCCATTTTCTATATAGGGTAGTAATAAGTCTTGTTTATCTTTATTAAGACGATGAATTTCATCCATGATTATTATCATTTCGCCATTCATCTTAGCTTCTTCAATTACTATATCAAAATCTTGTTTATTATTAATTGTTGCATTTAACATACGATATGGTTTATCTATTTGATTGGCTATTGCACATGCTATAGATGTTTTACCTATACCTGGTTTACCATATAGAATCATACTTACAATGTGATCGTTTTCTACTAGGTTTCTTATTACTTTGTCTTCACCAACTAAATGTTTTTGACCTATTATATCATCAATACATTTTGGTCTTAGTTTATCTGCAAGTACTTCCATCTTGAATCACCAAAGTTATTATAGCAAATAATGATAAATATGTGAACTAAAGTCTAGAATTTAGATGTTTATATGTTATAATTTTTATTATAGAGAGGCGGTTGATAATATGAATGAAACTAATGAAGAAACGTTAGAAAATAAAAATGTTGAAGTGATAGATGTTAAATCTAATAAAAAGAAGATAAAACCTGTAATAGTAGTTATTATTTCTGTATTATTATGTGTTTTATGTTGTGGTGGTGGCTGGTTTTTGGGTGCTAAATTCGCCGATAAAGAAGATAATAATATTAATATTGTAGTAGATGAGAATAGAGAAGATAAAGACGAAAATGAAGTAGAAGATAATACTAATGAAGAAGAAGTCGATGATACGGAACAAGATGTTTTAGAAGATGAAGAAATAGATTCTGAAAAAGATGAAGTGGAATTTGTTCCTGATGAAATAGATATGTCTGGTAGAATTGATGAATTAGATCTGAAATTTGGTAGTGTTAGTGCTAAGTTAGAATCTGAGTTTTTAATCACTAAAAGAAAAGTTTTGGACGAAGATGAAAAAGAAACTTATGTTTTTGCTTTATATAGAACTGTAAAACTAAAGGGAAAAACTATTGCTGATAAACATATGTTAGGGCTTTATGATTATGGTAAAGATGCAGAAGCTGCAATGGATGAATATGCTATTAAAGAATATAAAAATATAAAAGATATTAAGAATGAAAATAGTTATGTTATAGTAGAAATTGGTAATTACGAACCTATTTCTGATAATCAAATATTTAATTATGCTGATTATGAAGCGGTTTCTTATATTTTAAATTCTGATGGTATTATATTAAAGAAGATAATTTCTGATTATCATGGTACTGGTGTTATGGGAGTATATGTAACTGAAGATGAAGTTAAAGATAGACGTTATGTAATTGCTCCTGATGATGATTATATGCTTGAAAATTTAGATAAAAGTCATAAATATGTATTATATTCTGATAATAAATTGATTGATTTATTTGATGAACATTTATATTATTTTTCTTTTCAAGAAGATGAAAATTGTGAGTCTTCTGAACATAAAGTAGTAGTAGAAAATGGTGAAGTAATAGATACTAAAGTTAGAATTTTTGATGATACTTTAGTTGCTGCAGCTGGGCAATCTTGTTAAGATAATCGAAAGATTATCTTTTTTTATGTTATACTATGTATAATAAAGAGGTGTTATTATGAATGAAAAAAGTAATAATGGTTTAGGTATAGGTTTAACTATAATAGTTTGGTTAATTGTATCTATTGTATTCGGTGTTGGTGGTTGGTTTTTAGGTACTAAGTATGCTAATAAAGAACAAAGATTTAATAAAGACGAATTTGAAATAAAAGAAGTTGTAAAAAATGATAAATATACATTTTTAAATGAGATTGTTAAAGATATAGATGGCATTAATGTTACTACGTATTTTTATTCTGATAAAGAAGAATTAACTTGGTTTAATGATGATTTAAAAAAAGAAGAAGTTAGAGATTTTTATGTACTTAGATCTGAAACGTTTGTAAATGGGGTTATGATTGGAGATACAAGAATATTAGAGGTACAAACTACTAATTATGAATCTATAAGTAAAGATTATTCTTTATATCACGAAGTTATTTCTTTAAAAGATACAAAAAATAGCGATAATTATGTATTAATTACTTTATCTAATAATGGTGATTTGATTAAAGATAATGAGTTTATTGTTCCATATACTGAATTGCCAGTATATAATAATATGAATTTACAAAAGACTTATTTGGTGGATAAAATGGGTAGTTCTTTAAAAGTATTTAATTATACTGATTGTTGGTTATCTGGTATTATGGTCAGTAAGATAGAAATTGAAGATAGAAGTTTTATCGACGATAGTTTTTCTGTATTTAATGATGAAACTGTAGATTATGTAGAAAAAACAGGACATATTATATATTCTTATGGTAATTTATTTGATGTTAAGGAAAATTATTTTTATTGGTTAGATAGAAATAACGGTAATAAAGAATATAAATATATGCTTGAAGATGGTAAGTTAGTTGAAAAGTTTATTAAAACTTATGATTATGATAAATATTATTT
>JAZOOK010000106.1:0-10478 GCA_045654965.1 Candidatus Coprovivens sp.
AATTACTGCTTTTGGTCAACCAATTATGGATAACCCAGAAGTCGCTAACGAGTTTATTAGTGCTTTAATTAATCGTATAGCATATACTAGCGTATTAGTTAAAAACTTTAATAACCCACTAGCACAACTTAAGGGTGAAGAAATGCCTCTTGGGTATGCAAGTCAAGAAATTTATGTTAACCCAGCTCAAGGACGTGAGTACAACTCAAGTGACTTTGCAGGCATTTTAGCTAAGTATGAAGCAGATGTAAAAGTTCAATACAATGCTAAGAACGTCGACAGACAATACCCAGTATCTATTACAAGACAAGAGTTGAAGAAAGCTTTTGTATCTTGGGGAGATTTTGAAAGATTCATTGATAGTTTAGTAAATTCATTATACAATGGACTTTACATCACTCAATACGAAACAACTAAAGGTTTAATCGCAAGTGCTTATCAAACTAACACTGTAGCAATTGAAACTGTAAGTACTCTATCAAGTGCTGATGCGTATAAGGCATTAGTTAAAAAATTGCGTGGTTTATTCCTTAATATGCAACTTCCTTCAACAAAATACAACGCATGGTTTAAAGTAGGTGGTGAAGGACGTCCAGTAAATATTTGGAATCAACCAGATGATACTGTTCTATTAATTAGAAACGATATTTTAAGTGAGGTAGATGTCGAAGTATTAGCGAGTGCATTTAATATGGGAAAAGCTGACTTCTTAGGTCGTGTTATTGGTATTGATTCATTCGACCAATACAATGCAGACGGTGAAAAAGTATTTGACGGATCTAACATCATCGGTTTTATAGGTGATAGACGTTGGTTTAAAATTCATGAACAAGAAACATTTATTGATCAATGGTACAACCCTAACAACCGTGTATGGAATTACTATTTGAACTATGTTGCACAATATGGTTATTCATTCTTTGCAAATGGTGTTGTAATAGCTCTAGCTCAACCTACAGTAGACGCAACTCAACTATCATTTAGCGAAACAAGTGTTCCAGTAGCAGTTGACGGAACTGTAAAGTTACGTCTTAAATTAACACCAGCTGGTGCAAATAATACAATAACATTCACTAGCGGTGATACTGATATATTCACAGTTGAAAAAATAAATGATCAACTAGTTGAAGTAACAGGTGTTGCAAATGGTACTGAAGACTTAACGGCAAGTGCTACAACTTCTGCAGGTACACTAACAACTACAGTTGAGATAGTAGTAGGTACTGGTGTAGAAGACGAATAATAATTTATAATCAATTATTAGTGGGAATCGTGGGTTAAACCACTTTTCCCTCTTTTAATATAGAAAGGAAGGTGTTGGAACGTGATTACACCTAATTCAAGAATAAGGCTTATAAATGCCCCTATCGAAATTGATTATAATAATGAGCTAACATTTAACAATGCTACGGCTCAAGCTAATTATTTTTTATCACTTCCTTATGTTGAAATGGATGAAGCTTCGTATCAAAGAAAAGAAGGTTATGTTCGTTTTAATAAAGGTTATGATGAACTTTTAGGTTATACTTATTGTATGTATCAAAATACAGACTATTCTAACAAATGGTTTTATGCTTTTATAGATAGAATCGAATATGTAAACGACGAAACAACTTTTGTATACATTTCTACGGACGTATATCAAACATGGATGTTTGACTATGAAATGAAAGCATCTTTAGTAGAACGTGAACACGTGGAAGACGACACTATTGGACTTCACACAATACCAGAGGGCTTAGAAACTGGAGATTATATCATTCAAGCCGAGCAAGCACAAGCTGATATTGTAGGTGAACCTGTGTATGTAATTGCTTCTTCGTTAAACTTAGATAGCACACCCGATCCAGTAAGTGGTTTTGATATCGGCTACACCGATGTAGTAAGTGGTGTATATAGTGGCTTGCAATATTGGTGGACTGATAATCACACTGACTTAGCTGACAAAATTTTAGAAGTAGATAGAGCAGGGCAAGCTGATAAAATTTACAGTGTATTTGCGTGTCCTAAAATGGCACTGAGTGCAACTGATAGAGTAGACATCGGTCCTAACCATGGTATATATTTTACTGAACAATTGCAAAGTGTTGATTTTCCTAAAATCATAAGACCTAATTTTTTAGGTACTACTGCAGTAACTGAACAATATATACCAAAAAATGGCAAAATGTTAACTTGGCCTTATATATTTTTAAATGTTGATAATTCAGCTGGCTCAACTATGAATATAAAATTTGAGGATGTATCAGGAATTGAAGAAAACGGCTTAACCCCTATATGTTATCTAGCTATAACTCCTTCATGTTCTATCAAAATGACTTTTCCTTATTATAAAACTATAAATACAGTTAGTGATACTTTAACAGGTCCAAAATATCCACAATTCTCATGGAATAGCGACGCATTTTTAAACTGGATGAGTCAACAGTCAATTAATCTATGGAGTGATGCCGTGGGGCTTGGAATTACGGCAGGAATGGATGTTGCAGGTGGTATTTATAATGTCGGTGGTGTACGTTCTGGGTTTATTACAAGTGAAAGTCAGTTGATGAATCAAGGCCCTGGTGTAGGTAGTGCACTAGCAGGTGCGTTTGACTTAGTTAAAAATGTAATGAATCACAAAAGAGATTCAGGAAATGTTAGAGGAAATACTAATTCAGCCGATGTCTTATTTGCTATGGGTGCTTTAAAATTTCACTTTTACATTTTTACTATTAAAAAGGAATATGCACAAATGATCGATAATTATTTTTCAATGTATGGTTATCGTGTCAACGAATTAAAAATTCCTAATTTACATAGTCGTGTTAACTGGAATTATATTAAAACAGTTAATGTTAATTTAATAGGTGATATACCACAAGAAGACTTAGAACAACTTAAAAGAATGTTCAACCGTGGTGTAACATTATGGCATAACCCCTCTACGTTTTTAGATTATAGTCAAGACAATAGTATAATAATATAGAAAGGAAGTGTAATAAATGAGTAAGAAATATAAACCTAATAAAAGAATGATCAAAGAACTACAACAGAATTATAAATACATTGATAGTGCTCTAATGAATGATTATACATTTCAAGATTTTTTACATCGTTTTGAAAGAATAGCACTATCGACTTTTGAATGGGTGAACCTTCCAGAGAGTATGAATGAACGGTGGCTTGAAAGAACTTTATACTTTCATGGTAAAGCGAGTGTTTTAGATACTAAAGAATACGGCATTATTAATGCGTCAGTTGCTTCAGGCTCACAACTTAATATATATGGTTTACCTACTAAGTTACAATGTTTTTCCCATTTATTTTATGAAAATCGTCTTCTTTATAGTGGACTTAATAAAGGTGAAAATCAAAGAATGAATGAGGCAGTACTTGTTTTGAATGATGAGTTATCACTGCCTACGTGCGGTACACTAGAATTATACGCACAAAGACTTGCAGAAATTCAAAGAACAATGGATGTTAACTTAGCAGGTCAAAAATTCCCAGTAGCGATAGTTGGAAGTGCAGACCAAAAACTAACACTAGAAAATCTATACAACCAATACAACGGTAATCAACCTTTCATATTTGGTGATAAAAATTTCTTAAGTCCAGATAATGGTTTAAAAGTTATTAATACTGAATCACCTTATATTATAGATAAACTAACAGATTATAAGAAAGAAATACTTAACGAGGCACTAACATTTTTAGGTATCAATAATATATCTATTGAGAAAAAAGAAAGACTTGTTACAGATGAAGCTAACGCAAATAACGAGGTTATAAACTTAAATCTACAGTCTAGACTTGCACCGAGACTAAGAGCTTGTAAAGAAATGAACGAGTTATTTGGTTTCACAGGAACAGATAAAGAAATTAGTGTTCGAGTAAGAAGTGATTTATATAACGTAATTAAAAAAGAAATGTCAGTTGTACAAGACTTTGAACCGGTAGAAAACTACGAAACTTTAGAAAGTGGTGATGTAAATGAGTAAATATACAATGCAGTTAAGAGTTTTATTTGAACCAGTAATATTTAACCCGCCACTTTATACAAGGGATGAAGTAGAATCTTGGTTTAAAGATTATGAACTACGAGATTACTTAACACCAGAACAAATTGAAGTTATAACAAATGCTAATATTTGGTCTAAAGATAGATTAGCACGAAAGATTGTCAATCACTTTTATATGGAAGAAATAGGCGAGGAAACACCAGCTTTATTTAAACATTATGCAAAAGTTAAAATGGATGAATTAATGGAAGAGTATCTTCCCCTAATTTATAGTGCGTCAATTAACTATGATCCTTTAATTAACGTTGACTATCGTGAAACGTTTGAAAAAGTACGCGGTGAAAACACTGAATCAAGTGGTACTGCTACAGGTACAGATATAACTTTAAATAGTGATACCCCTCAAGATAGAATAACAAAAGATGATATACTAGCAGGTAAATACGTAACAGATACTTCTGGAAGTGAATCAACTTCTACATCCAGTGGTACATCTAATACAGATGAAACAGAAAACTATACCAAGCATGTAATAGGTAACTCTGGTGTTAGTGCGACTGCTCAAAAAATGGTCGAACAATACCGTGCTAATATTCGTGCAATTGATAGGGAAATAATTGAAAAATTGTCAACTATTTTTATGGGTTTATGGTAATATAATTATAGAAAGGAAGTGTATTTATGATACCAGTTGAAACACTAAGACCCTTTACAAGGGCAATAATGACAATAGGGCAAATACCTACGTCCTATTTAATATCTATGAGTTATGAAGAACAACTTTTATGGTTCTGTAACTACTTAGAAAAAACAGTTATACCAGCTTTAGATAATAACGCAGAAGCTCTTAAAGAAGTACAAGAGTTATATAAAGAATTAAAAAGTTATGTAGACAATTATTTTGAAAACTTAGACATTCAAGAAGAAATAGATAATAAACTAGACGAAATGGCAAGCAGTGGACAGTTAACAGATATAATAGCACAATATTTAGAATTAGCAGGTGTACTTGCATATAATACTAAAGCTAATTTAAAAAGCGCCTCTAATATAGCAAACGGTTCAATATGTAAAACTTTAGGTGAAACTACCTACAACGACGGAAAAGGTGCTTTTTATAAAATTAGAACGTTAACAAGTGGCGATACAATAGATGATAATAATATCTTAGCCCTTTCTAACTACCCTACACTTATAGCTGAAAAAATGCCAGATTATAGACTTAACGAATTAGAGTCCAGAGTTAGTGATATAGAAGACGAACTAGAAGGTGAAAAAATTGTTTTCTTTGGTGATTCTTATGCTAGAGGTTCTTTAGGCGGTGGAGAACTAACTGATTCGTGGTGCGTGCGAGTTGCTAATATGTTGGGGCTATCTTCTAGTGATTATTATTCAAATGGTGTTAGCGGTGGTGCATTTTATAACGGCACATTGAATAGTGGTTTTGATACATTCCTTGCAACTATTCCTGTTGCTTTCAGAAATAAAACAACCAAAGTAGTTATAGGAGCCGGTGCAAATGACTTTGTTGTTCCTTCTGCTACAACTACAATAACAAATTATATATATGACTTAATTGACACCATTAAACTAAACTTCCCTAAAGCTAAAATATATTTATGTTTAATAGGTTATAAAAACATAATGGACGCTACATATGCTCAGGTAAGAAGTGGCTTTATTAATAACATTTTAAATTCTTATATGAATTGTATTAATAAAGGTGTTAGTTTTGCAGGTGACATAGGTTATATACTACACGATAATACTATGATTAGTGAAACAGACGGAACACATCCAACTGAACAAGGTTATGCTTTTATATCTAAAGCGATATATAATTTTATTACATGCGGTAAAAGTTTTATTAAACCAATATATAGAAGTTTTGATATAACACCTATGTCTGGTATGACTTTAACTGCTAATATTAATGTATCAATGTTAGATGAAGTAACTAATGTAGTGGGTACTGAGTTAACTCTTTCAAGTGATAGTTCAATAGGTACTAATAGTGTTGGTGTTCTACAAATTGGAACAAATGACAACCCTCCATGCGTTAGACCTACGGGAACAACAACTTTAATAGCCGGCGGTACAGCTCTTATTACACATCAAGATAACTCAACAGAGGTTCAAGAAGTGGGCTTAAGAATCGGTTATAACGGTGCTATTTACTTAGTATTTAGTAAACAAATAAGTAGTATAAAATCAATAAGAACACGTGCATTATTCGGTTCATTACCAACAGGTACTATGTAAAAATAAAAGAACTCATAATTTGAGTTCTTTTTTATTTTCTAATTTCAAAGTCTATTACTTGTTTAAAATTTGTTCCACATTGATCACTTGCATAAAAGATGCTACCTTCTCTAAACTGCAATAGTCTTCTTTTTAATCTATCGTTAGGTATGTCTATATCGTAAATATACCGTTGGCGGTATCTTGATATACTAACGACATCAGTAAATACAAGACAGTCTTTTTTAAATTCTCCCTTATATGGGTATATGAAAAAGCATTGTTCACCAGTTTCATCGTCGTATAAATTTTCACATAAGAATTTAAAATTTTGGTATTGAAAACCAAAAGTAAATATAACTTCGTATTCGTTTTTACTTTTTGGTAAGTGTGGCTGAGAATCAGTTTGCCATGCACCTTTATTCATCATGTCCTTATACTGCCCTATAACATGGCTTGATACACCTGTAGGTTTACAGTATTCGATAGCTATTTTAACTTTATCGTCTTCTGTCGCTTGAATTTCTACTGTTTCAATAGAACCTTCTTTCATATTTAATATAATAGGTGAAAGCCCCCATTCATTTAGATATGGGCACACTTGACTGATAGTATTCCCCACCATCCATATTTTTGTTGTTCCTTTTTTTCTGTCTACTGTACTGTAAAAATTCATTAATTTATCACATTCATGAGAAAGATACATATTCCTTGACATCACCTCTTCAAAAATAATATGATCTACATCTAAGTAAGATGCACCAGCATAATTTTGTTCTTGTGATAAAGCAACTACATAACCTATCTTATCACCTTTTATAGTTTTACCAGTTTCAATGTTATAATTTGCAAGATATAATACCTTTCTATACATTACCACACAGTTGTATTTACCTTCAGTATACTTTGACACATCGACATCAGCAAAATATCTTTCCACCTTTTCAGTTGTTACTTCATCCTTCCACCTACGCATTAGAATAAATCTTCTTCCAGTTTTTAAATAGTGAAGTACACCTTTTTTATGCTTTACTTGATAGCTTTTACCGTTACTTCTTTCCCCTAGTATTATATTAATATCAGCATTTTGACTATCTATCTTATCTATATTATAATGAGTAATTTTTTTATTTGCCACTTTGCACCTCATCTTTTAGTATAACCTCTAGTATAGCTTTAGTCATTGCTTCTTTTACTAGATTCATTTTTTCTAGTGTCGTCTTGCATTTCAAAAAGTTAGCGGTGTCAACACCTAAACTTTCACATGTCGAAGATAGTTTTATTTCTGCTATACCTCGACAATAATTTTTTATCATTTCTTTACGTTCATTTTTTGTCATGAATAATCATTCCCTTCTATATATTTAGACCTTTTAGATGAATACTCGTTTAACATTTCTAAGTAGTCTAAACTTTTACCTAGTGTATAAGTAGCGGGTAAAAAACATATACTCGTTTTATCTGTTACTTCATATGTAATACCTTCATAATCAACTAATTCAATTGGCTCTTGATTATCAATATATACTAGTGTATTTTTACCTGTGTCTTCATGTCTAAAAACAAAATCATCCTGAAAGTCCTCAAGTCTTTTTAGTGCATTAGCACCTTTTTTAGGTACACCTGCTACAGTGATTGCTATTATACCGTCAGTTTCTGTCGCATACTTTTTAGCTCCTTGCGTTATAAATTTGAATCTACCTTCATAATCAAATAAACCTATTGTATGTGGTATGCCTTTTTTGTCTTTTGGTGAAAAATCTTCTATTTGAATATTTAGCATTTTAGCTCTATATTCTAATAATTTTAACACACTTTTATTATAGTCTTCTATCACTTTTTTATCATAACCTTCAACCAGTTTAATAGAATCAGTGTCCATGTAACACGCGTAATCATCTAATTGCACCACACATGATAGCAAATTAACACGAGCCCACGCAGTTACCCAACACCCCCACGAAAACGATAAAAAAGCTTTTTGTTTTTCTTGCCATAATTTTTGTTGTATTTCTTCGTTTGTAAGTGGTACTTCATCCCATTCACCACTATTATAAATTACATCTTCTCTAATATTTTTGGTTACTGTCATACCATACATGCTATTTAATAAACTTTTAGCAATAGCATATCTTTTTTCCATTCCTTCAACACCTTTATATTCAGTCTTCATTTTATATTTTTCTATAATAAAATTCACAAATTGGTTAGGTAAATAACCATATGAAGCTTCCCATGCTTCTTTAATTTCATATTCACATTTATAGGCATTTATTAAAAAGTTAAAATCGACATCTGTAAGTGTTACTTCAAACGACTTAGCACTTATGATCCTACCGTTATCGTAATTGCCTTCTTTTATATTTCTACACTTAGATAGTGATATAAATGTATTGTGATATTTAGATTTTACATTTTTAAACTTAACAACTAATAAATATGCGTTGCGTGAGTCCATGTCTTCTTTTGTTTTTACACTACTTCTTCTAAACTCTGTTACTGGGTAGCGTCTAGTAATTAATACAAAAGGGTACGAACTAGAAAAATCGTAAGAATCAACATTTTTTAAAACTTCCCCAGACCAAAGTCTAGATGCGTGAGTATAACCACCCATAAATGCATCAATTAATCTATTATATACAAGTGGGTTTGTGTTTATTGATTTTCTAGTTAAATATTTATAGTTGTTATCGTTGTCTACTACTTTGTGAAATTCTCTTCTAACATGTCCTGTACTTGTTATAGGTATGTTATATACATGTTCGTATTCCATTAACTCACTTTTAATATAATCATATACAATTTTACAGTCAAATTCTGCATATGTTAGTTCATCTTCAGTCAGTACTGTCTTGCTATGCCTTAGCTTTGTATAATCTAAAAGCCCTACTTGTTTTTGGTAGTCTAGGTTAAACTCTTTAGCTAGATTTTCAAGTGATAGATTAGACATTGTTAGACTACATCTAAACTCAATGTTAAAATCTTTAAGTTCACATTTAATAGGCTTTCTAGATTTCCTGGCAAATACTCTTTCAAATTCTACAACACTTTGTAAAAAAGTAAATTCAAAGGCTAGATTATGTACAAATATAATTTTCTTTTCTGGAATCACATCATCCAGTTTTTGAATAAACTCTTTAAATTCATTCCATGTCCTACCATAGTATACAACTTCATTAATTGAAAATTGCCATATATACATTGTTGCGTAAAAATCGCATTTTTCTTGTTCTTTTTCATCTAATTCATCATAAAATAAAGCTTGATATATAACCCCCTTATATTTTAGAAATGAACTTGTTTCTATATCGAATGTATAAATATTATCATCGTATGTTATATTGCGTGTTTTTACTGTTCTTTTAGTTGGTGCTATAAATTCTTTATAGTAAATCATTTACTATTTTTTAGATATAACTTGTATACACGCATTAAAGCACCTTTAATATCTTCGTCTTCGATATCTAAAATAAACTGTGCATCGTATATAAAATCTTTAGGTGATTTATTCATTTCTTTAGCTTTATTTAATAATTTGTCTAGATCACTAGGTGGTATGTACTCAATTAATCTTTGATAGTCTTTATTCTCAAATAAATTATAAAATGCCTCTACATCTTTTTTTGACGGTTCTTTTATTGGTAGACCAGTTTCCAAGTCGTACTCGGTTAGTCTATCTCTAATTGTCGCTTTTGTTCTTTCTTCTGCTCTTTTTATTCCTTTTATTGTTGATACTTTTGATTCTTTAAAAAATTTAATTGCCTTTTGTATTTCTTTTATATCACCAATTGATAGCTCTCTACCTGGTTTGATTAGTTTTAATCTAGTTCTACCTTTGGTAGTAATACCTTCGACTACATCTAGTCTATTGAATAGTGTCTTAGCAGCCCATTTTCCTTGATAGCCGTGTTTATTCATTCGTATTAATCGTTTGTTTGCTTTTCTTATTTCATCGTTTAATTGTTTACGTACTACGTTTTTTGGATCTGGTCTTCTGCCTCTTTTCCTTTTCCCTGAGAATCTTGTTTCTTTCACTGCCATAGTTTATTAACTCCTTTCTAGTGTTATGGTTCATCATAATCGTACTATATATATAGTACTCGAGTCAATAGTAAATTGTATTATTTTTGCCCACGTTCCTTTTGCTTTGACCTCAACCCCTTTATTTATCGGCTTTTATGCCTTTGAAAAAAATTTGTCAACTGGATGTTTTTCCTTGGATCATGTCGCTAG
>JAZOOK010000107.1:0-6039 GCA_045654965.1 Candidatus Coprovivens sp.
TCCTTTTTATCAAACTTTTCTTTACTATTTAATTCTACTAATTCACCATTAGTTTCTTCATTACTCCACATACCATAATACATTTCAGGTACAAAGTTTCTAATAGCCATATCTCTATCATATATAGCTTTTACTATTGGAATAATTACTCTACCTACTCTAAGTAGTATACCTGTTTTTAAAGTAGCATATCTAGTTAGATTAACACCATATAACCAATCTATGTATGTTCTAGCAAATCCTTCATTAGCTAGATTGTCATATTCACTATCTAGTTTCATCTCTGTTAGGCCTTGACTAATAGTTTCACTTGTTTGATCAGGTAACCATAATCTATATATATCTTTTTCTGTTTTTAATGCATTCTCTATACATAGTCGTACTATTATTTCTCCTTCTCTATCGGAGTCGCCTGCATTAACTATTTTATCTACATCTTCTCTGTTACATAGTGTACTTATTATATTAAATTGTTTCATTATTCCAGCATCTACTTGTTTACTAGAGTCTTTCTTTAAATTAAATTTAAACTTTTTAGGAAAACATGGTAAGTTATCCATTTTCCATCTTATTTCTTTAGGAGGTGTATCTTCATAGTCTTCTATATCAGCTAGACTAAATAGATGACCAAAAGCCCATGATACTAAGTATTGATCATTAGAATAGAATCCATCATTTCTTTTCATATTACCAATAGCACTTACTATATTTCTAGCTAGTGATGGTTTTTCTGCTATTATTAATATCATATATCCAATACCTCCCTTACTTATTTAGTTATTAGTCAATGTTTATTATAACATAATAATTATTTAAAATTAAAGAGACTTAAAGTTATTAAGTCTCTTTAATGAAAGTTGAACCTGTAGTTTCAACTTTATAATTCTAAGCCTTGGTCTTAGAATTAATTTTTTTGATTTATAAATAAATCAAAAAAATAGACTTATGAAAAAACACAAATCTATTATTTAACAACATCTTTCAGCAATTCTAATAAGTCTTCTTTTTCAAACGACGCATCATTTGAAGATTCTTCAATTATCATTCTTAGATAATCCTTTACTTCAACATCTTCAATATTCAATTCATCTTCATCTAAATGTGAAAAACTAGACTTAACATTATATCTCATCTTTGCTTTCACCCCTCTAGAAGAATCTATACATACCATATGATTACAATCAATAAATAAAGGATAAATAACATTATCTACTTTGTGCCAAATTACCCTTTTACCATCTGATATTTGAAACTCAAAATATTCTTTTCCAAATTCTCCTATTTTTCCTTGAGGATATCCATAATTATCCTCTAATATTCTCTCTATTCTATCAATATGTTCCGGTCTATCAATTAAACAAATATGATATGCATCTTTAATACTTTTTGTTCCCATAAGTTCTCCAATAGTGTACCTAGATAATTCTTTAACAATTCTGAAAAAATCACTAACCGCATTTCTACTACTTTCAACATTTTGATAAAAACTATTATAGTAAATTCTTTCATTAATTACACTATCAGGATTAAATTCTTCAAAAGAAAAAGATACTTTTTCATTATTTACATCGTATTTATTAGATGCTCTAACTAAAGTATCCGGTTCTCTTGTTATTTTTATTTTATTATTATTCATTAGCTAAAAAGTTATAATATCTAAAAATATCTTTAAGATCTATTTTATTGTTAGAACTTTCTAAAAAGGACATTCCCTTTCTAGCATTCTTCCACGGTAATTCTTGATGGGTCATATATTCAAGTTCATCAGCATCATATTTTCCATAAATATCAAATATTTTATCTAAAAAAGGTGCAATTTCGTCATTTTCAAAAGAAACACTTATGTTCTTCTTATCAATTTCATGCCAAGCATAACCTTTATAATGATAATATAATGATTTAAAAACTGGACCATGCAACCAAGCTTCTGGTTCTTCATCAAATAAAATACAATGAATATCGTTTTCATTTTCATTATTTAATGCTATAAACCAAGAATAAGAATAATAAACCAATTTTTGCAATTTTTTTGGAGTAGCCTCCGATTTTGTTAAAAAATAATCAGCAATAATAATAGCGTTTAGATTTTCATCCTTTATCATGATACATCACCTCTATACTATCATTCTATTTTAATTATAATATATTTTTTCCGGATGTAAAAGATATTATACAATAAAACCATGAAAAGTAAATAAAAAAACAATTCCCTTTTGTGGAATTGCATTTTTACAATGTTTCAGACTGATATTTTAATTCAGCTTGTTTTATTACTTTTTCAACAGCACCTTCACGTTTAATTGGAGGATAATCATATTGAATTAATAATCTTCTAATATTACTTCTAATACGAGCTCTTGCATCTTCCCTTTTAAAAGCATCAAGAGTTAAATTTTCATTAATTAAATCAACTAAATCTTTTGCTATTTTAACAAGAGTTTCATCCTCCATTAGTGCTTTTATTTCAGGATCTGCACCTAAAGCATCAAAGAACGCTTTTTCTTCAGGAGATAAATTATATTCATTACCATTAGCAATTTCTTCTTCAATTTCTTTTTTTAACTTAATCATTTCTTCAATGATTTTTTCTATATCAGCCATATCGGTTCTCTCGTTATACATATCAACAAGTTTATTAAACTTAGTAGAGAACTTTTCTTGTAATGTTAAGTTTATCTTACCTATATCACCAATAGTTGTCTTAATTGCTCTAGACAACACTTCAGTTGCGACATTCTTATCTTTCATTGCTCTTAACTTACTTAACATAGCATCACTTAATAACTCAAGACTGTTACTTCTAGTTAGCTCACCTAAGTTAATTAATTCATCTTCATGTATAGCATCTTCTAATAATTTACCAACATATGCATTTATCTCACCAACATCAATTTTCCCTGTATTAGTAATTTTGGATATAAACGATTTAACAGATATTATAAATAAACATTTATCTTTTACAACACTAGTAACAACACCAGAACATAATGTATAAAGATTCTTAACATCTTGACTGTGTTTCATATATCTTCTTTTTGTTTCTTCTGTAGCTAACATTATATTAGCTCCATCTCTAATTAATTGATATTTACCAAGATTATCTAGTTCTTTAAATTTAGAATAATCAAACTCATTGAACATGCTATCAATTATTTCTATTTTATCCAATAATGTATCAATCAATTCTTTAGTATCTTTAATCTTGTTTTGGTCTCTAGTAGTATAAGTTTTTAAAGCTTCTAACAACCAGCCTTTTAAACCAATATAATCTACTATTAAACCACCTTTTTTATCTTTATATACTCTATTAACCCTAGCAATGGCTTGCATTAAATTATGTGCTTTCATAGGTTTATCAACATACATAGTTCCTAATTGTGGAACATCAAAACCAGTAAGCCACATATCTACAACTATTGCTATTTTAAATGTTTCACCAGGTTCTTCACTTTTAAATCTGCGTTCGAGTTCTTTTTTATCACTCTTAGTACCTATTGCTATTTGCATTTCTTCAGTATCTTTATTACTTGGAGTAATAATCATATTTACAACATCTTTATAATCAGGTCTTAGTTCTAAGAATTTTTGATACATCGTATAAGCACTTTTTCTTGAATAAGCCACTACCATCACATGATTAGCAGTCATATTTTTTCTTTCTTCATAATGGCTTATGATGTCTTTTACGATTAATTCTAATCTGTCCGAATCTTCAATAACTTGAGAAATTCTAGCCATCATTTGTTTAGATTTGTTAATTGCTATTTCATCAGCAGAACCAGATTCTTCTACAAAAGCATAATATCTATCTATTTCATCTAATATTTTTTGATTCAATCCAACCCTAGCCATTCTTGATTCATAAGAAATTGGAACAGTAGAACCATCCAATATAGCTTGAGTCATATCATAAGTATCAATTACATCTCCAAATATAGAAGATGTTGACTTATCCTTTGTTTCTACTGGAGTTCCAGTAAAACCAATATAAATAGCGTTTGGAAGTGCATCATGTAAGAATTTAGCAGTACCATACTTTTTATAAGCTTCCATTGTTTCTAAGTTCAATTTCATAGTAGCTTCTAAACCATAATGACTTCTATGAGCTTCATCTACCAAAACTAAAATATCATTTCTATCAGAATATAAACCAGTATCTTCTTCAAACTTTTGTAGAGTAGTAAAGAAAATACCTCCAGCTTGTCTATCTTTTAATAAAGCATCTAAAGATTTATCTTCTCTTTCACTCACAACATTTTCGTTTGAATGTCTACTTTCAGCTTGTTTTGGTTTTTGCTTTAAATAATCAGAACATTTATAAAAAGTCTCATACAATTGGTTGTCTAAATCATTTCTATCAGTAACAACTACTATTGTAGGATTCTTTAATTTCTTTATCATATTACCAGCATAGAATACCATACTAAATGATTTTCCCGAACCTTGAGTATGCCATACTATACCTGCTTTACCAGTTTGTGCTCCTCTAGTTAAAGTAGATTCAATAGCTTTTTTTACACCAAAATATTGATGATATTGAGCAAGTATTTTTGAATCATTACTAAATAATATAAAATTACCTATCAAATCCAATAATCTATCTTTTCTAAACATTCCATAAAATAAAGATTCGTGAGTTGGCATATTTTCAGTTACAACGTCCTCATCTTCAATCTTTTTCCAATCACTAAATCTACTATAAGGACTTGTAATAGTTCCAGCTTTCGCAGTAACACCATCACTTATAACTAAAAACTGATTATATCTAAATAATGAAGGTATAGACATTTCTCTATATCTCCATAATTGATGGTAAGCATCTTCTAATTTTACATCTTCATTAGTAACAGTCTTTAATTCTATTACTACTAAAGGTATGCTATTAACAAATATAATTATATCTGGTCTTTTTTGTTCAAACTCAATAATAGTAAATTGATTAATTGCTTGGAAGTGATTATTTTCAACATTATCAAAATCAATCAATTTAACGTTTTTATATTGATATCCAGTATTCGTTTTAACTTCTACTGGTACACCTTGTAATAAGTATTTAGTAAACTCTTTGTTATCTTCTACAACGTTATTATAAGTTAAATTTTTAATAGTTTTTATAGCTTCATTAATTTGTTCATCAGTAAAATCTCTATTAATATTAGCTATATCATCAAATAAAGTATCATCATAAAAAACACTATGATAATCTCTTTCTATATCGTAACCATTTTTACATTCATAATTTAACTTATCTAATAATGACATTGTCATATCTTCTAATTGTTCTTCTGTAAACATACTAATCACTTCCTAATCATTTTTAAATATTATCAACATTAAGTTCGCCATTTATCAACTTTGGTAGTATTATTTCCCTTAACTGAGATAACATCTCGTTTTCTTTTTCATTGTTTCTTATTTCATCTATATATATTTGATTCTCATGCTCAAATTTCAAAACTTCTTTCTCACTAAAAGGTATAACCTGTTTTTTTAGATCACTTTGAGTAAGTAAGGGTTGAGTTGATCCTCTATTCAATGAATAATAATCAATGTTTTTTAAAAAACATTCTATATAATTTAGATATTTTGTTTGAATAACTAAAGTATTATCAGATGCCCATATCTTATCATAATATCTCTTTACTTTGCCTAACGTTCCTACTCTACCTGTTATTATTAAATCTTCATTAAAATTATAGTCATTATTCTTGGCCATTATTCCGTTTGCTCCTATGACTGGAATTAATCCATCATCAGATTTACTTGAAGGTCTATTGCCAGATGTAACATTTGATATTTGTTCCAACTTAATTCTATCCCAATCACAATTGTCAGTAAGTACCTTATAATTACATCCAATAAGCTTGTATAGATTATTATTAATTCTTTTATTCAACTCTATTTTTGTGTTTAAATCATCTAATATTTTTACTACATTTTTCTGTGAATTTAAATCTGGTAAATCAATTTCAAAATTTTCAACAATTTCTTTTTTTAAATTTTTAAATACAGATCCGTTTGCTTGATTCACTATTAGTT
>JAZOOK010000108.1:0-6468 GCA_045654965.1 Candidatus Coprovivens sp.
CAATAGTGGCAATAATATTTGAACGTTCAATTTTTATAGAAGAAACTGAAATATTAATATCATTTAGATTTGTAAATTTAATGTTATTAATTCTAATATTCATAGGTGGTAGAGTATTTCAATATTATTTCAACAAAAAGAATTTAATAGAAGTATGTGCTACAACAAAGAGTAAAGCAGTCCAAAAAGGAAATGAAGTTATAAAACAAGAAAGTGCAGACTTTGAATTTGAATACGAAGGAGAAAAGATGATATATGCTCCTTTAAATCCACCAACTGGTGAAAATTTTGATGAAGTAGTGAGAACACTATACTTTAAAAAAGATGGAACACTAGTTATTGATAAAGCAGAATTACCATTCCTTACAATATTTACTATAATATGGTCAATATTCTACCTTGTAGGAATCATATCAATAATATTCTATATAATTTAACAATTTCTATAACGAAATTGTTTTTTTTATGATACAATGTAGATAATAATAAGGTAGAGTAAAGGAAGTATGTAGTATGGATGAAACTATGAAACAAAACATAACTAAAGTAGTAGTAGCTGTTGTATTATTTATCTTACTTTTATGTACAATAACTGCAACAACAAAATATGATAAATTAAAAAATGAAGTAGACGGATATAAATATGAAATATCTACTTTAGAAGAAGATAAAAAAGAAAAAGAAAAACTAATAGAGAGTTACAAAAAAACTCAAGCAGAAGATAAAGAAACAATAACTAAATTAAATGAAACTATTACTGACTTAGAAGATAAAGTAACTAAAAAAGATGCTCAAATAACAACATTAAATAAACAAAATAAAGAGTTAGAAAAAAATATTGAAACATTAACAGACGAAAAAACAACACTAGAAAAAAATATAACAGATAAAAATAATACTATCACATTGTTAAATGATTCAATTAATGATTTAAATTCAAAATTAAATACTGCTAACGATCAAATAACTACATTAAATACAACAAATACATCTTTAAATAACGAAGTAAAAGAATTACAAAATATATTAAATACAGTTAATACATATTATGTGGTAAACAGCGAAGTAGAACTACTATCAGCATTAAAAAAAGATGGAAACATCATTTTAAATACAGACATAATAATGAGTAACGAAGTATTAATTAAAGACAAATATATATCTATAGATTTAAATGGTCATAATTTAGTTATAACTAATATTCAATTAAATAATACTAATTTAGAAATTAAAGATTCTAAATCAATTGGTAAATTAAGTATAGTAGGAGATAACGAAGACCTACTTAAAGGAATTAAAATAGATAATACTTCTACACTAAAAATAACAAACGGTAACTACGAAGGTAAAAACTTATTCCAAGTAGAAGGTACTCTATATGTAGTTAATGGTAACTTCGATAACAAACAAGAAGAAATTATTCAAAAACACGAAAACTCTAAAGTAGAAATACTTGGTGGTACATTCATAATATAAAAGACACAACAGTGTCTTTTTTGTGTTATAATTAAGATGAGAGAGATGATTTAGATGGAAAACAAACTTAATTTAGGATTAATTATATTAGTAAATGCATTATCCATGATATTATTTATGGTTCTACTTATATTTTTATTACAATTTTTACATGGAACATTATTAATATCTAGGAATGTATTAGGAATATGTACAATTGCATCATGTCCAGTAATATGGGGAAGTATTATTTATATGATTATTAAAAAGAAAACACCTGGACATATTATAGCTGCTAAAGTTGCAAAGAGAAAAAATAACCAAGATAAGACACAATAGTGTCTTTTTCATTTTATAAAAAATATGGTATTATATAAACGAACGAAAGGGGTATCACTATGGAAAAATATCGTGAAATAGAAAGAAGCATCATAAAAAAATATCGTAAAGAAATATGGTCTAAATTTATTAAAGCAATAAAAGACTATGAACTTATCCAAGAAAACGACAACATAATGGTTTGTATAAGTGGAGGAAAAGATTCATTCTTACTAGCAAAACTTATTCAAGAATTAAAAAGACATGGTCAAATACCATTTGAAGCACATTACGTAGTAATGGATCCTGGATATAACGAAAAGAATAGAGAATACATCGAAAATAATGCTAAATTAATGAATATACCTATAGAAGTATTTCAAACTGATATCTTCGAAGTAGCAAACTCTCTAAATCCAGAAAATCCTTGTTACATGTGTGCTCGTATGAGAAGAGGTCATTTATATAATAAAGCCCAAGAACTAGGTTGTAACAAAATAGCACTTGGTCATCATTTCGATGATGTAATAGAAACAACACTTCTATCAATGCTATATGGTGCAGAAATAAAAACTATGATACCAAAACTTTATAGTGATAACTTTAATGGAATGCAATTAATAAGACCTATGTATCTAATCAAAGAAGCAGATATCCTAGCTTGGAGAAACTATAATGAATTAGAATTCTTAAACTGTGCATGCCGTTTCACAGAAATGTCCCGTGACCACGAAGGTCTAAGTAAAAGAAAAGAAATGAAAGAACTTATAGCTAACTTAAGAACAAAATACAAAGACATAGATCATAATATCTTTAAATCTTTAGATAACATAAACTTAAACTGTGTACTAGGATATCACAAAGACGGAGAAAGACATACATTCCTAGATGATTATGATAGGGAGTAACTAATATGTTAAAAATGATAAAAGGTGCTCAAGTACCTAATCCAGAACTATTAAATGAAGGATATGAAATAAATGAACATAAAGACTATAAAAGTATTTTAATGAACGTTAATGTAGATAAAATAAAAAAAATATTCGAAGACTTCATTAAACAAACTAACGAAGATTTATTCTTTATTTTAGAAGTACCATGTAACAAAAACGAAGAGCCAAGAGATGAAAACGGAAAAATATTTGCCTTACATAGCAATATATTTTACTTAGATAATCTTAAACCGGAAAAAGCATTAGAAATATTAACTAGATATGAAGAATTGATAGATGATGGTATGGTATCATTCGGATTTGCCACACACAAACCACTAAACGAATTGATGAAGTATAAATACAATATATTAAGTATTATGAGTAATAATATCGAATTATACAAACCAATCTTAACAGAAAACAAAATTACAAAAGTAGAAAATCTTATTACTGCTTGGGATCAATTTGATAAAGAAAAAGGTACATATGGAGAATCAACACTAACATGCAATATCGATAAAATATTAGAAGAGTTAAAAAAAGAAGGATTATACTTTTACAAACAAACTGAAACCAGATAAGGAGTAATATATGAGAATAGGTATAGATATAGATGATACTACAGTAGCAACACTTGAATCAATGATTAAATATGGTAAAAAATATGCAGAAGAAGTACTGCATCAACCACCAGTAACATTTAACTTAGGAGAAATAAAAGATAGATTCTATATGAATGCATTATTTGGTTGGGATGAAGAAACAAAATTCTCTTTCTTTGATATGTATTATAAAAACGTATTAGAAGATTGTGTACCACTACCAAACTCAAAAGAAGTAATAACTAAATTAAAAGAGGAAGGTAATGAAATAATATTTATCAGTGCTAGAATAACAAGTATAGCAAATTGTGATGCAGAACAAATAAGTATAGATACAATGAATAAATATGAAATACCATATGATAAAGTAATAATTGGAGCATACGAAAAACTACAATACTGTATAGATAATAATATTGAAGTTTTTGTAGATGATAGTCTTGAAGTACTACAAGAATTATCAAAACATGATATAAAATGTTATCTTATGACTTCACCAATTAATTCTAAACTTGATACACAAGATATTAAAAGAGTAACATCATGGCAAGAAATATACGATGATTTAAAAGAGGTATCAAAATGATTCCAAAATTTTTACATAATAAATTATTAACCGAATATCAAGAAGAACTAACTAATCAAATACTTGATGGATATAAACAAAATAGGGTAGTATCTCTACGTATCAATACAATAAAAACTACTAAAGAACAAGTACTTAAAGTACTTAACGATAATAATATTAAATATGAGAGTATTCCTTGGTACGATAGTGCTCTAGTAGTAAATACAACAGAAGAAAACCTAACTAAATTAGATATATACAATAATGGAGAAATTTACTTACAAAGTTTATCTTCTCAACTACCTCCATTATTTCTAAATCCACAAGAAAATGAACTTATCTTAGATATGACAGCAGCACCAGGTGGTAAAACAACTGAAATAGCAGCATTATCTAATAATAAATCAATGATAACAGCAATTGAAAAAAACAAAATACGTAGTGAAAGATTACAATATAACATAGATAAACAAGGAGCAAAAAAAGTATCAGTACTTAATACTGATGCACGTAACTTAAACGAATATTTTATGTTTGACAAAATACTTCTAGATGCACCTTGTAGTGGTTCAGGAACTATTACTAATAATGACTTTAATAACTTTAACGAAGATCTAGTAAACAGATCAATAAACTTCCAAAAAACATTAATTACTGAAGCCATAAAACATCTAAGAGTGGGTGGAGAACTTATCTATTCTACATGTTCTATTCTAAATGAAGAAAACGATAGTATTATAAATTATTGTTTAGATAATAATAAAAACACAGAACTAGTACCACTAGATTTAACTAATTATGAAAGTCTTCCTAAGTTACCAAGTAAAAAAGGAACACTATGTGTTCTACCTACTAAGTATTACGAAGGATTCTATGTAGCCAAAATAAAAAAGATTAACTAAGTTAATCTTTTTTTTAATTCTTATAACCAAACACCATAAGTTATAGCAGCCATTGCAAGTAATAAACCAACTACATAGAATAACTTAACTATATCTCTTTCTTCCCATCCACATTGTTCAAAATGATGATGTAATGGTGCCATCTTTAATATCTTTCTTTTAAATTTAATAATAGCTATCATTTGTATCATAGATGATAATGTTTCTACTACGAATACACCACCAACTACTGCTAATAATAATTCATGTTTAGTAAGTATTGCAATGGCAGCTAAAGCACCACCTAATGCTAAACTACCAGTATCACCCATAAATACTTTTGCAGGGTGACTATTAAATACTAAGAAACCAAGTAGAGTACCAACTAATACAAAACAGAAAATACCAACTTCTTGAGCTCCTTGCATCCAACTTGCATTCCAAGCTAACAATCCATAAGCTAAGAAAGCTATTGCTGATAACCCGCCAGCTAATCCATCTAATCCATCAGTAATATTAACTGCATTAGAAGAACCAACTAACAAGAATAAAATAAATATTCCGTATAACCATCCTAAATCCATTCTAAATCCAATAGCAGATATCTCTACAACAGGAGAACCACCATTAGTAATATAGATATAGAAGAATACTAACGCTATAGCCATTTGACAAGCTAATTTAAACAGTATACTTAACCCTTTATTATTATGATATCTAATTTTTAACCAGTCATCTGCAAAACCTAAAGCCGCATAAGCTACAAAAACTATCATAACAATTAATAAGTTATAAGATATATCTACACTTCCCTTAAACTTTAATAATAGTAATGTAACTATTGTAGGAATAATAAATATAAGTCCACCAAGAGTAGGAGTACCATTCTTTTTCATATGTCTTTCTCCTATAGTAGTACTTACATTTTGTCCTGCTTTAATTCTTTTAAATAACGGTATTAATATTAATCCAGCCACAATAGATAGTATAAAACCTAACATCATAGCCATTGCTGCTTTCGCTAAGACAAGCATATATACACCTCTTCCTATAAAGAATTATACTACACTTTTATCAATAATACTGATTAAAAAAATAAATTTACATAATTATACAACTATAATACTTATTAAATTATATACAAATTTACAAAATAATATTATATAATACAAACAACAAAGGAGTGATTATATGGAAAAAATTACACCAATTGAACATCTAGATGAAATGATTGCAACAGATAACTTTGAAGGCTTAACACCAGCAATGCTAACAGATGCAGGTATCTGCCCAACATGTTTTAATAGAGAACATCACGGCTGCTTATATGGAGATGATTCTGAAAAAATTATATATGAAAGTGAAAATATAGCAGCATTTCTCGTAGGAGATCCTAGAGCAGAAGGACATACTGCTATAAGTAGTAAGAAACACTACAAAGACATGATGGATATTCCAGATGATTTATGTGAAGAAGTATTTACTTTCGCTAAAAAAGCAATGAGTGTTCTAAAAGCAGTATATAATGCTGAAAGTGTTTATCTATGTACTATGTGTGATGGACCAATGAACCATTTTCACGTACAATTAATACCAAGATACCTTCATGAAAAAAGAGGTTCTAAAAACTTTGTAAAACCAAGACAAGAATATAAAGAGGACAAAGAAAAGATAAAAGTCTTAAGACTTATGCTTAACAATCAATAAGG
>JAZOOK010000109.1:0-4746 GCA_045654965.1 Candidatus Coprovivens sp.
GATTTCTCTAACTTCAATGCACCATCTATTTCGTTCGAAGAACAACAAGATATAGAACTAATCGAAGAAATAGAAAGAGTATCAAGTAAGTATAACTTTCCAGCAGGAAGAACAAAAGATACAGAGTTAGATCATGGTACAATGATTCCTTTATATTTTATTAGAAAATATTATAAAGAAGGCCAAATAATAGTACTAGGTCCATCTGGACTACCATTAATAGATAATTACATGATGGGTATTATTATCAAAGAAGCAGTTAATAATTTAAATAAAAAAGTAGTATTTATCGCTAGTGGAGACCTATCTCATAAACTCCAAACATATGGTCCATATGGCTTCGCTGAAGAAGGAGTAGAATACGATAAAAGAATAATGGAAGTGTGTTCTAATACTAACTTTAATGAATTATTAAACTTCGAAGAATCATTCTTAGATAAAGCAGCAGAATGTGGACATAGATCATTTACAATAATGGCAGGTACATTAGATGGATTAAATGTTGAAGCAACATATCTAAGTCACGAAGACATTACAGGAGTAGGATACGGAATAATAACATTCACTCCTCAAGATAAAAATGATAATAGACATTTTCTAGATAATTACTTTAATGAACTAGAAGAGAAATTAGAAGTAACTAAACAAAACGAAGATCAATATGTTAAATTAGCTAGACTTACTATTGAAGAATATATTAGTACAGGAAACACCCTAGAAATACCTTCTAATACGCAAGAAGAGCTACTTAATAATAAAGCAGGTGTATTTGTATCAATTCACAAATTCGGCTCTCTAAGAGGCTGTATTGGTACAATAATGCCTACTACTAATTGTATAGCAAAAGAAATAATAACTAATGCTATTAGTGCTTCTACTAAAGATCCTAGATTCCCTAAAATAGAACAAGAAGAACTACCTTACTTAGAAATAAATGTAGATGTTCTAGGAGAAGCAGAAGACATAGATAATATAGATAAACTTAATGTAAAAGAATATGGTGTAATAGTAACTAGTGGTTACAAAAGAGGATTACTACTACCTGACCTAGATGGAATAAATACAGTAGAACAACAAGTATCTATAGCTATGAAAAAAGGTAACATATCTAAAGACGAACCATATACATTACAAAGATTTAAAGTAACAAGACATAAATAAAAAAAGTTAGAACTAACCATTCTAACTTTTTATATATGTAATTTCTTAACTATATCATCTTTAAAACTACTACCATCAAATATAATAAGTAATAATAAATTAATAATACCCAATAATACAGCCCAATATATTAATATATTTAATTTAGCTAATTCAAAATAAACTAATAAAGCAGGAACAAATTCTAAACAAATATTTAAATATATATAAGAACTATTTTCTTTAAAAGCATAATATCTAACAAATCTTAAAATTAACATAAACATACCATAAGTAATACATAAAGCAGGTATTACATAATTAGTACTCCATCCATGAAACCCAGTATACCAGTCCCAAAATATAGATAAAGCACACACAAATATATTAAGCATTAATAATATCTTTAAAACTTTAATTCTACCATTAAGTATCTTAGATAAAATATAGTAACTTATCATTAATTGTCCAATAACAAACCAAGACCATCTTATATCCGGAGTAAGTGCTATATTAAGTATAAAAACTATAACTGAAATTATACAAGTAATAAAAAATAATAATTTTTTATATAATTTATTAGATACAACAGGTTTAAGTATAGGATAACTACCATCAGGATTCTTATCCTCACAAACAACACTCTTACATAAAGGACATTTATTAGAAATGATATCTAATTCTACATTACATTTTTCACATTTCATAATTATTCATCCTCCCTAATATTACTAATGATAAGTATCTTATCTTTTATTTCTTTTTGTAATTCTCTTAAGAAAGATCTTTCAATATCTTTAGACACAAAATGACTACTAAAGTTTAATATTAAATCATTTTTATAACTTAATACACATAAGTGTAAGTCTTCAGTACTAGCAATTCCAGAGAATGTAGTAATGTATTTTTCATATTCAGTAGGTAATTTAATAACACCTAAATTAGATAATACAGTAGTTTGACCTCTCTTACCATTCATAGCAAAGTACTTTAATGAAAAGTCTTTAATGAAATTAGGTACTAATCTTATTACTAAGATTTTTTCTAATAACATATAAGAATTTAATTTCTTTTGTAAATTTTCTTTAGTTAATTCTTCTTTAAATTGTTTAGATATTTCTTCAATTATTTCTTCTAATTTAACATCTTTATCATTAGCTTTATAACTAGTTAAGAATGTATAGAAGAAATTTCTTATTGTCTTAGAAGGAAAAACACTTCTTAAATCTACTGGAATAGTAATACCAATAGGTTTTTTTAAGTCTTTAGCTTTCATATTTTCAATAATACTTTTTATATAAATAGAAGTTAAATAAACTGTAATAGTAGTATTATAATTCTTAGCTATTTTTTTAATTTTTTCTAAAGGTAAATGCATTTCAATAACATCATGTTTAGTCGTATCTTTTTTTTGCATTTTTAATTTATATCCAAATTTTCTTCTACTTATTTTAAATCCAAAATTATCTTTATCAAATGTTTTAAAATCATCTTTTTCCTTTTCAGTAATAGTAGAATCATTTAAAGGTATATTTAAATTTAATTTATATTTAATATTTACATAAGTGCAAATTAAGTATTTAAAGAATTGCATAGACCCATTTCCATCACTAAGTACATGAGATACATCTAAATTAATTCTCTTTTTATAATAAGAAACTCTAAATAATATATCATTATTTAATTTACTACATATATGAGTTTTTTCTTCTTTTACAAGAGGTTTATAATCTACTTTTTCCAAGTAATGCCAAAATAATCCAGCTTTTAATGTACATAAGTACATAGGAAACTCCAATAAAGTCTTATCTAACGCTTCTTGTAAAACTTTTTCATCTATTTGTTTAGTTAAAGTACAAGATAATCTAAAAACATTAGTATTTAAATTAGTTGTAGTAGAGGGCATAATCTTAGCGGAGTTATCTAAAGTATACCAATTTCTTTGTTTCATAATCTCATCCTTCCTAAAATTTCATACGTATTTATTATAACATATCAATATCTTAAATTTGATTAAAGTGTATTTAAAATTATAAAATATCTATTAAATTATGATAAAATATAACAAGTATTCAAGGAGGAATAATTATGAAAGTAGCATTAGTATTAGAAGGCGGAGCCATGAGAGGTTTATATACAGCAGGTCTTTTAGATGAATTATTAGATACTAATATTAAAGTAGATGGAATAATAGGTGTATCTGCAGGAGCTTTATTTGGAGTTAATTATAAATCGAAACAAAAGGGTAGAGCATTAAGATATAATATAAAATATGCTAATGATAAACGTTATTTATCTCTACATTCTTTATTTACAACAGGGAATTTAGTTAATGCTGAATTTGCTTATCATACAATACCAACTAAGTTAGAAATATTTGATGAAGAAACATATTCAAAAAATAAAATTGATTTTTATGCTACAGTAACTAATATCGAAACAGGCGAAGCTGAATATAAAAAAATAATTAATGCAACTATTCAAGTAGATGAATTACGTGCATCAGGCTCAATGCCATTTGTTTCAACACCAGTTAAAATAAATGATAACTATTATTTAGATGGAGCTCTAGCAGATAGTATTCCAGTAAGAAAAGCGAAAGAAATGGGATATGACAAAATAATAGTAGTACTTACAAGACCAAAAGAATATCGTAAAAAGAAAAGACCATCTATAATAGCAAAATTATTCTATGGTAAATATCCAAATTTAGTAAACGCTATTAATACAAGATATAAAAAATATAATGATACAATTGAATTAATAGAAAAACTTGAAAAGAAAAAAGAAATATTCGTATTTAGACCTTCTAAAGACTTACAAATAAAAAGAGTAGAAAAAGACAAAGAAAAACTAAAAGCAATGTATGATCTAGGTATTAAAGATTTTAAAGATAACCTAAAATACCTAAAAAAATATCTAAAAAAATAACATATAAATATGATATACTAAATAAGAGAGGATTGATAATATGCAAACTAATAGAGAAATAAAAATAGCTATAGTAGTAGGAGCAATAATGCTAACAGCATGCATACTAGTATTTATATTTATCAAATCAGAAAGAACATCAAATGGTAACATGAACCAAGTAGATATAAAAGTATATAAAGTTAATGAAGAAAAGAAAACATATGAACCATGTCATATAACAACAGATACTCTTATTCAAATAAATAGTGAATTTAAGAGAGCTAGTAGACTAACAGATTCAAAAAGAGTAATAGGTAAATCGATTAATGGAACTTACAGAATAGATTCAGGTGACAATTTTATTGCATTCGATGCAAAAAAAGGTGAAAACTATATCTATCGTAATGACACAAAATATTTATATGAATTCGATACTGAATTATACAACATAGTAGTTAAAGCGTGTCAATAAACACGCTTTTTAATTTAAAGGAGGTATTTAATGAAAAAAACAATAAAGACTATAATAACACTAAATATATTGTTAATAATAACTATAATAATATTAATATCTATACCAGCATTAGAACCAACTAATTCATTACAAGATACCCCTAAACAAGAAGTAATAGTAGATAAAAATCCCCCAAGTATAATACTTACTCAAGATACAATAACTATAGAAATAAATAA
>JAZOOK010000110.1:0-1500 GCA_045654965.1 Candidatus Coprovivens sp.
ATTAAATAAATTAGAATCTAAAAATATCAACGAAGTATATGTCCTAGGATATACTAACGCAGGTAAATCTACATTAATTAATATGTTAACTAACGCAACAAACGAAAACAAAATAACTACAAGTTCAATACCTAATACAACAATAGATTTTATTAAAATAAAACTAGATAATATAACTATTATAGATTCTCCAGGTTTCACAAATCAAAACACATTATACAACCAAGAAGAATTTGATCTAATCAAAAGAGTAATGCCACGTACATTTTTAAAACCAACTACATATCAAGTAAAACCTATATCATCTATTCTTATAGAAGACAAAATAAGATTACAATCATCTATAAATAATAGTTTAACATTCTATATATCTAATGCTATTAACGTAGAAAGAGTATTTGACAACAATACCAATTTATTAGATAAACCTACAACAACATTAGATATACCAGAAAATAGTGATCTAGTTATAAAATCATTAGGTTTCATAAATATAAAGAAACCATGTAAATTAACTATATATACAGACAATAAAGATTTATTCGAAATAAGAAAATCAATGTTCTAGGAGTAAATATGAATATAATACTTTTAACAACAACTAGTGGAGCAGGAGGAGAATTCCTTGCTTTCGTATTTCTTATATTAATAATGTTTGTTATACCAATATATATAGTAAAACACCAAACAAATCCAAAAGCTACATACATAAAAAAATCATACGATGACTACCCAACAGTAAGTGATAAAACACTAAGACACTTTGGATTTGAAAACAGCGATCAAATAACATATAAACTAGAAAAACTATTTATAGAATTAGAAAAAGAAACAAGCAATCATAATACAAAAAGATTAAAAGAAATATGTGTAACAACACTATACAATGAAATAAATTCTAACATCAAAGAACAAAAGAAAGACCAAATACATAACGTATTAAAAGATATAAAAATAACAAAGAGAAAAATAACTCAAATATCTAAAGTAGACACTAGAATAGAAGTAAAAATGTTAATAGGCACACAAACTATTAAGTATCAAGAAATAAAAGGAAATAAATGCGAAGATAATGAATATAACGATGTATATTTAATAGACTTCATTAAAGACGATATCACAAACGAAGGAAGAACAGACGAATGTCAAAATTGTGGAGCACCAATAAAAAATGGTGAAACAACGTGTCCATACTGTGATAGAAAAACAGGAAATATAAGAAAATACGAAGAATGGTCAATAAAAGATAAAAAATTATTATCATAAAAGAAGGTGAACCAAATGCCAAAAATTAAAGTAATGAGTGAAAACCTAGCTAACAAAATAGCAGCAGGTGAAGTCGTAGAAAGAATAGCAAATGTAGTAAAAGAATTAGTTGAAAATAGTATAGATGCAGAAAGTGAAAATATAAAAGTAGAGTTAATTGAATCAGGAACTAAAAGCATTAAAATAATAGACGATGGTTCAGGAATGTCAAAAGAAGATGCAATACTTTGTTTT
>JAZOOK010000111.1:0-4264 GCA_045654965.1 Candidatus Coprovivens sp.
TGATACAGAAGATGATGAAGATAACGATGTGGTGGATGATGAGGAAGAAGACATAGTAATTAACTATACTCCTTATTATTTAGCTGAAGCTAAGTTTAGAGATGCTGTTGAAGTATATGCAGAAGCTTATTCATTGTATGATGGTTTGACTACGGTTAAATTAGAAGATGTTGATAATGCTGGTTATTTAGAACAAACTATTGTTGATTCAGTAGATGGAAGTAAATGTACGGGTTATGCAAATGTTCAATATGATAATAATTATGGTTCTTATGATATAGATGTGTATATATCTTGTTCGAATTATAAAACAGAAGGGTATAGATAGTTATGAATAAAGTTGATGTAAAAAGTTCTGAGTTAAAAGACAAGAAGAAAAAAATAGCTAAGAAAAAATTAAAAAAGATTGGGTCTATGGTAAAAAAACCTTTTAAGGCGATTGCTGATAAGGTTAATAAAATGAATCAAACTACAAAGGTAGTGGTACTTGTTTGGATCGTGGTTATTTTATTAATATCATTTATGGCTTTGTTAGTAGGTCTTAGTAAGAGTAATAGAGAAATGTATTATGACATGGAAGAGAAGTTATATAATGCTACTTTAAATTATGTGACTGAACAAAATGTATATCCAACTAGTGAGAATAAAGCTTATATACCTGTTGAATCATTAATCATTGATAATTATGTTACTAAGAAGGATTTTACTGATAGAGTAGACCGTGATAAAGATGGTAGTAAGGATCTTTGTAAAGGGTATTCTGTAGTATATTATAATGGTGAAGAAGAGCAGTATTCAATTGAGTCTTTTATATCATGTGATAAGTATACTTCTAAGTATTATAATGACTATTTAGATTATCTAGAAAAATAGTGATAAAATATTAAAAATAAGTTGACAATAAATATAGTTAATGGTATATTATTTTTGCGTTTTAGATTTAAGTTCTGCCCTTAGTAGAACTTAATTTAAAGGGAATTACGATACACCAGGATGTGTGTATATGGAAGGAGGAACTATATGACAACTATTAATCAATTAGTTAGAAAAAACAGAAAAGACAAAACTAAGAAAAGTAAAAGTCCTGTTTTAAACGTAGGTTTCAATAGTAAAGAAAGAAAAGCTACTGTTCAAAATAGTCCACAAAAAAGAGGAGTTTGTACTAGAGTAGGTACTCGTACTCCAAAAAAACCTAACTCAGCATTAAGAAAATTTGCTCGTGTTAGATTATCAAACGGAAGAGAAGTTGATACTTATATTCCAGGAGAAGGACATAACTTACAAGAACATAGCGTAGTATTAATACGTGGAGGCCGTGTTAAAGACTTAATCGGTGTTCGTTATCACATTGTACGTGGTACATTAGATACTCAAGGTGTTAATAACAGAAAACAAAGTCGTAGTAAATATGGTACTAAGAGACCTAAATAGTTTATAAGACTTTTTAAATAAATATTTAAGGAAGGAGAGATAAATATGCGTAAAAGACGTGCTGTTAAAAGAGACGTATTACCAGATCCTATATATAATTCAAAAGTAGTTACTAAATTAATTAACCAAATTATGCAAGATGGTAAAAAAGGAACTGCTGAAAGAATACTATACGAAGCTTTCGATATGATCAAGGAAAAAACTGGTGAAGAACCAATGGAAGTTTATACAAAAGCTTTAGAAAACATTAAACCACTTTTAGAAGTTAAATCTAGAAGAGTTGGTGGTTCAAACGTTCAAGTTCCAATTGAAGTTACTGACGAAAGAAGTCAAGCTCTAGCATTAAGATGGTTAGTTAACTATTCTAAAACTAGAAACGGAAATGGAATGGCTATGAATTTAGCAAATGAAATTATGGATGCTGCAAATGGTGTAGGTGGAGCTGTTAAAAAACGTGAAGATACTCACAAAATGGCTGAAGCTAATAAAGCATTTGCACACTTTAGATGGTAGGAGAATAAAAATATGGCAAGAGATGTTTCAATAGATAAAATTCGTAACATTGGTATTATGGCTCATATTGATGCAGGTAAAACAACTACTACTGAGAGAATTTTATTCCATACAGGTATAACTCATAAAATTGGAGAAACTCACGATGGTGAATCTCAAATGGACTGGATGGAACAAGAAAAAGAACGTGGTATTACTATTACTAGTGCAGCAACTACTGCTCACTGGAAAGGTCATAGATTAAACGTTATCGATACTCCAGGTCACGTAGACTTTACTATCGAAGTTCAAAGATCACTTAGAGTACTAGATGGTGCTGTTGCACTTATCGATGCTCAAGCTGGTGTTGAACCTCAAACTGAAACAGTATGGCGTCAAGCTAATGAATACAAAGTTCCTAGAATGATTTGCGCTAATAAAATGGGTAAATTAGGTGCTGATTTCTATTACAGCTTAGGAACTATTAAAGATAGATTAGGAGCTAACGCTGCTGCTATCGAATTACCAATCGGTGCTGAATCTGAATTCTGCGGAGTTGTTAACTTAGTTACAATGAAAGCTTATAAATTCGACGGTACAGCTGACGAAAATGCTGAGGAAATTGAAATCCCAGCTGATATGGTAGAAAAAGCAAACGAATACAGAACAAAATTAATTGAATCTGTAGTAGAATTCGATGATGCTTTAATGGAAAAATATTTAGAAGGTGGAGAACTTACTGAAGCTGAATTAAAAGCTGCTATCAGAAAAGCTACATTATCTGTAGAATTCTTCCCAGTACTATGCTCAGATGCATTAAGTAACCAAGGTATTAAACCATTATTAGATGCAATCGTTGATTATTTACCAGCTCCAACTGATGTTGATGCTATCGTTTGTGTAGATAAAAATGGTAATGATGTATTAAGAAAACCTTCTGATTCTGAACCATTTACTGCTTTAGCATTTAAAATTATGACAGACCCATTCGTTGGACGTCTATCATTCTTCAGAGTTTACTCTGGTGTGTTAAAGAGTGGTTCTTATGTAATGAACTCTACTAAGGGTGAAAAAGAAAGAATCGGACGTGTTCTTCAAATGCATGCTAACCAAAGAAAAGAAATCAGTGAAGTTTACGCTGGTGAAATTGCTGCTGCAGTAGGATTAAAGAATACTACAACAGCTGATACATTATGTGCTGAAAATGCTTTCTGTATCATGAAAGGTATGGAATTCCCAGAACCAGTTATTGATATAGCAATCGAAGCTAAGAGCAAAAATGATCAAGATAAGATGGCAATTGCTATCCAAAAATTAGTTGAAGAGGATCCAACATTAAGAGTTAAAACTGATGCTGAAACTGGACAAACTGTTCTTTCAGGTATGGGTGAATTACACTTAGATGTTATCGTTGATCGTATGAGACGTGAATTCAACGTTGAAGTTAATAAAGGTAAACCACAAGTTGCTTATCGTGAAACTTTAACTGTTGCTGCTGATTGTGAAGGTAAATACGTTAAACAATCTGGTGGTCGTGGACAATATGGTCACGTATGGATTAAGTTCGAACCAAATAAAGAAAAAGGTTACGAATTCGTTGATGCTATCGTTGGTGGAGTTGTTCCTCGTGAATATATTCCAGTAACAGACAAGGGATTACAAGAAGCTTTAGCTGGTGGTATCCTTGCTGGTTATCCAATGGTTGATGTTAAAGCTACATTATTCGATGGTTCATACCATGATGTAGACTCATCTGAAATGGCATTCAAAATTGCTGCTAGCTTAGCATTAAAAGAAGCTAAAAATAAATGTAAACCAGTTCTTCTAGAACCAATAATGAAAGTTGTTGTTGACGTTCCAGATGAATATATGGGTAACGTTATGGGAGACTTAACTAGTAGACGTGGACGTCCACTAGGACAAGAATCTATTGGTAATACTTTAAGAATCATAGCAATGGTTCCACTATCAGAAATGTTTGGATATGCTACTGACTTAAGAAGTAATACACAAGGACGTGGAACTTTCCAAATGGAAAAAGATCATTATGAAGAAGTTCCAAAATCAATCGCTGAAGAAATCATTAAGAAAAACAGCGCTCAATAAAAATAATACTTGAAAAACTTTCAAGCATTAGATAGAATAATATTGTATATAAAAGAGGAGGAAATACATATGGCAAAAGAAAAATTTGACCGTACTAAAACGCACGTTAACGTTGGTACTATTGGACACGTAGACCATGGTAAAACAACTACAACTGCTGCTATTACAAAATATTTTGGACAATTCGTTGATTATGCTGATATCGACAAAGCTCCAGAAGAAAGAGAAAGAGGTA
>JAZOOK010000112.1:0-3293 GCA_045654965.1 Candidatus Coprovivens sp.
AAACACTAGTATTAAATTCTTTACATATTTTACTTATGTTAGTTTTTTGCTTTACTAATTTGATATATCTTATATCAGTTTCTCTACTCATGTTTAAACACCTACTTTATTTTCTAGTATTATTAAACATATTCTATATAATTGGTTAGGGTTAGTTATTTTACTTGCTTTAACTAATCCATTTATATCAATAATATAAACAAATTCTTTTTTATCATACACATATATAAAAGCACTTGATTCATCATAATTTAACTTGAATTGATACTCTACTATATGTTTATTCAAATTTGCTACAATTTGATCATAAATTAACTTCATCTTCCTTTATCTCCTCTCTATAATAACAATAATACTTTTTATTAACTAAGTCAATATACTTTTACTATTCCTAGTAAAATACCTGTCAATATAAGTAAAATCATAGTTATTACAGATACTATTATCACTAATACATTTACTTCACTCTTATTCATATAATACCTCACTCTTTAAAAATTGCTCTTCTACTTGAATCTTCTGATAATAAATGTTCATAATCTCTAGATTTACCTAATACATATGTAGTTGGTAATATACAACATCCAGTTCTATCAGATACTTTAGTACACTTACCTAAATAATCATCTAATATAACCTCTTTTTGCTCCTCACAATACATCAAAAGGTTCTTGTTAGTATACTTATGTTCAAATACTAAATCATCTCTAAAATTCTCTATATTACCTCTTAAACAAGCTACTCCACTTTTAGGTACTCCAGAAACTGTTATATGTAAACCATCATATGATTCATAACAATACTTTTTAGCCCCTTGTGTTATAAACTTCTTATAATGTCCATCATCATCAAATACACCTAAAGGATGTTTAATACCTTTAATGTCTTCTGGCATAAACTTCTCAAGTGGTATCTTTAATTCTTTTGATACTTTATTGATTCTCTTCATAACTGAATCATTATATTCATCTATAACTCTTTTTTCATAACCTTTAGTTACTTTAATTGAATCAGTATCACAATATACAACATAATCATCTAATTTCATTATATTAGATATTAAATTATATCTTGCGTATGCTGTTACCCAAACACCCCAACTAAATGATAAGAATCCATCTTTTTCTTGTTTTTCTAACTTCTCTAAAATATCACTATTACTAAGTGGAATCTCTACCCACTCTCCATTATGTATATCTACTTCATCTCTTATTTCATTAGTAACTGTCATTCCATATATTGAATTAAATAAACTCTTTTGTGTTGCATATTCAAGTTGGTGCTCAGGATCACCTTTATAAATTGTTTTAGCTACATATTTATCTAATATAAAGTGTATTAATTCTTTTGGTAAATAATCATAAGCAGCTGAGTAACACTCCTCTATCTCATAATCACACTCATATGATTCTAGAATCATTTTAAAATCAATATCAGTAAGTACCATCTCAAACTCATCAGCACTTATAAGTCTTCCATTATCTTCTTTATAGTTTCTAGCATTATAGCATTTACTTTTTGAAATAAAGTTATTCCAGAACTTAGATTTTACATTAGTAAATTTAACTACTAAAAGATAAGCAAATATAGGTAACATCTCTTCAGATCTTTTAATATTACACTTAGCAAACTTACTCATAGGGTATTGATATACTGTCATACAATATGGGTAGCTAGATGTAAAATCCCATGAATCAACATCTTTAACTATTTCATCAGTATATCTATAATTGGCATGTGTATAACCTCCACTAAATGCTTTAATTAAAAGTGAATATATATGACCAGAAGTATTAACACTTCTTCTAACTTTTTTTCTATATACATAGTTGGTTCGAGTTAGTTCCTTTAATTCTCTTCTAACGTGTCCAGTAGATGTAGTTGGTATAGATTTTACTTCTTCATAAGTTTTTAGTTCATATTTTATATATTCATATACAACTAAACAGTCATATTCACAATAACCTAGTTCTTTATCAGTTAGTTCTGTTTCAGAGTTTCTCAGTAAATCATAGTCTAAATCTCCGAGCTTTTTCTCAACTGGTAAATTAAATAGTTTAGGTAACTTAGCAAGTGCACAATTACTCATCATATAACTACATCTAAATTCTATGTTGTAATCTTTACAAGTTGCTTTCATAGGTTTATGTACAGCTCTAGCAAATACTGAATCAATATTTAATACTGATTTTAAATATTGAAATTCGAATGCTAAGTTATGTATAAATACATATTTTAGTTCTGGAACATAATCATACAATTTATTTAAGAATAGTTTAAACTCTTCCCACGTTCTACCATAATATACTGTATTATTAATACCAAACATCCATATATACATACAAGACTGTTTAATTGCAAGTTCTTGCTCTTTTTTAGTTAGTGTTTCATATAATGCTGCTGGAATGATTTTATCATTTAATATCAGATAAGAAGATGTTTCAATATCGAATGTATATATTGTGTTATCGAATCTTTTTTTCTTTCCCCTAATATCTGGATCATGTCCTTTATAATCTTTCCAATATAACATAATTTATCACTTTCTCATATTTAAGTATTTATCATAGATTTTTTTAATAGCTTTTCTCCTGTCAACATCAAGTCCATTCTCAGCATAATTTGCAATTATATTTTCAAATGTTTCTTCATCTAGTTCATTAGATGATGCAAATAACATAGCTCTATATGCACTTAAAGAATCCATACCCTCCATAGCTTTCTCATAATTAGCATCATCAAATACTTTATGAAAATTAACTAAGTCTTTATCAGATAAACTATTAACCCATTCTTCTTCTCCAGTTATTCTAAGTAACATATCACGTTGTCTTGTTGCTACTCTTTTAATTCCTCTGGCTGTAGCAGTTTCACTCTTTTTAAACTCTTCTAATGCTTTAATGAATGATCTTGCTGATGCTGGTTTAAGTTCTACTATATTTTTTATTCTGATAAGGTTAGTTCTTTTATCAATAAGTTTAGATTTATTCTTATATTCAACTTGCTCTACTTTACCAACTAAATTCTCTAAAGCATAACTTAAATCTCTAACATTAGTATATTTTTTCTTTAATGCTCTAATCATTCTATTAACTTGTTTAGCAGTTTTTTTAGCATTTACTTTTTGAGTTGATACAGTTCTTTTGTAACTTGCAACTGACTTTTTAATTTTCCTCATGATACATCCTCCTCTCTATACTTCATAAGATAACAATACCACCACACTATTATAGTGTCAATAATAATTTTTATTAATGTGAGGATTTTTTTATCTGATGTGTAAAGGGTTTAGG
>JAZOOK010000113.1:0-4960 GCA_045654965.1 Candidatus Coprovivens sp.
AGTATTGTGTCTGGTTCAATTGATGTTTTGGTTACTACACCATTTCCTGTTATTTTAAATTCAATATTTAGTAATTTACATAACGTTGTTATTTCATTACTACTCCATCCTATTACATTAGGCATTTTATATTCTGAATCATTAGTTAGTAATATTATTTTGTTACCAACAAGTACTTTAGTTCCTTTTTCAGGATATTGGTTAATTATGTATTTACCATTTCCTAGTTTTACTACTGTAAGACCTAGTTTTTTTAGTTTTTCTTCAGTATTTGTTGTTTCTGTACTAATAAAGTTATCTAATGTAACAATCTTTGTATTATCTATTTGTTCTATTGTTGTACCAATGTTTTTGTATTTAGCTATTTCTTCTACTATTTTTGTGGTCATTTTAGCAACTTCTTTGAAGTTACCTTTTAGTTTTTTTACTGATACATATACTACGTATTGAGGATCTTCGTATGGGAAGACACCTGCAAAACTTTTTATGTAATCATAATATCCAGTTAAATATTTACCATTTGGTCCAGGGATTTGAGCTGTACCTGTTTTTCCAACTATTGTTACTTCTTTAGAACGGAAGAATTGACCATCTGTTGGTCCCTTAAATACTACATCATGCATTAGTTCTAATAGTTTTTGAGTATTTTCTTCTGAAGCTTTTCTACCTAATTCTTTTCTTTCGTGTTGATATGTTACTTCACCAGTTTCACTATTAACTATTTTTTCTACTATATAAGGTTGGACTTGAATACCTTTATTTCCGAATATAGATAATGCTTGTAAATTTTGAATTGGTGTTGTTGTAATACCTTGACCAAATGATGCGGTTGCTACTTCTGTTTTATAAGTAAAGTCAATATCTCCTGATAATTCACCTGGTAATGTTACTCCAGTTTTTTTACCAAAGCCAAGACTTGCATAATAATTATATAATTTTTCTCTTCCAACATCTAATGCTAACATTGTTGCTGCTACGTTTGAAGAGTTGGCGAAACCAGTATCGAAAGTAATTGTTCCCCATCCACGCCCGTTAAAGTCTTTGATAAGGGCATCGTCTACTCGGTATGTTCCTGATTTATATGTTTTTGTTCCATCATATTTATCATTTTCCATAGCAGCTAAGAATGAGAATATTTTCATTGTACTACCTGGTTCATATTGATAAGATGTTAATGGATTTAAATAACTTTCTATTTTTAATTCATTAAGATTAAATGAAGGAGTTGATCCTGAAGCTAAGATAGCTCCTGTTTTAGCATCCATAATAGATATAGTTAACCAATCCATATCTAGTTTTTGAGTTAAATCATTAATTCCATTTTCTACAAATAATTGCATTTGTGTATCTAATGTTAGATAGATGTCTTGACCAGGTTCTGCTGGTTCTGTTACTGGTGTTGAATGAGGCATTCTATAACCTGATGCATCCTTTTCATATTCAGTGTAACCATCTTTACCTTGTAATTCATCATCGTAGTAAGCTTCTATCCCCATTTCTCCTACTATAGGGCCTTCGTCTTTACTACGAGCATATCCTATAATATATGGTGCTAATGAACTGTTAGGATAGAATCTTTTTGTACCTGATATAAAATCTATACCTGGTAATCCTAATGCTTCTATTCTATTTTTATTTATTGTATTTATATTAAGACTATATATACCGAATTGTATTTGGTATTTCTTGTTTTCTGCGCCATAATTTAATCTATCTAAAAGATATTTTTCATCTGCACCTAATACCTCTGCTAAAGCTTTAGCTGTTGCTTCTCTATCTACTACGTGATGAGGATTTTCCGGATCTTTTGTTCTAGATTCTGATAGATAAGCAATTAATGTATAGGAATTTACTGAATGAGCTAATATTTCATCATCTGATGAATATATTGTTCCTCTTTTAGCTTTTAATATTTCTTTTGTTGTATTTTTGTTTTTATTAAATTCTGTTAAGTTTATTCCATCAATTTCGGTTTTTAAAGAAACCATAGTTAATTTTAATATAATTGAAAAAAAAGAAAGAACAAGAAACCCAAACATTAGAAAATTGATGTTTACTGTATTGTTCTTTCTTTTCATATAGCATTAACTCCTTGTTACTTATTTGTTACTACGACAATATTTCCATTTGTATAGACAAGGCCATTTTCGTTAGCAACGTCTTGTATCGTATCTAAAGAAGCAAGTTCACTAATTTGCATTTTTAAACTTTCGTTTAAATTTTCTTGTTCTTTAACATCGTTCTTCATGGCTTCTAGTTCGATGTTTGATTCTGATAGCATAGCTTGAGTATAAACCCTACAAACAGGAATTGCAAGCAACATTAAAGCAATTGTGATATAAATCGCAACTTCGCCTCTTAGTTTTTTTACTAATTTTCTTTTCTTTCTTGCTTCCTTGTTAGCCATGTTTGTCATATCCTTTCGACGATACGTAATTTTGCACTTCTACTACGAGAATTTTCTTCTAGTTCTTTTTCTCCTGGTAGAATTGGTTTTTTATTTACTAATTTTAGTTTAGGTTGATATTCTTTAGGGATTACTGGTAATCCTTTTACTAGTTCATCAACTTCACTATCTTTTTTGAAGATTTGTTTTACTATTCTATCTTCAAGGGAATGGAATGTTATTACTGACATTCTTCCGTCTTTATTTAATAAATCAATTGCATCTGGTAGAACGTTTCTTAAGACATTTAATTCACCATTAACTTCTATTCTAATTGCTTGGAATATTTGTCTTTCTGGGTGATTCTTATTAAAGTACTTAGCTCCTACTGCTGATTCAATGATTTTAACTAGCTCTTTTGTAGTTTTTATTTTTTTATTTAATCTTTCACTTACTATTTTCTTTGCTATTACTTTAGACATTTTTTCTTCGCCATATACAAAGAAGATATTAGTAAGCTCTTCAATACTATAAGTATTAACTATTGTTTCGGCATCTAACTTTTTAGTTTGATCCATTCTCATATCTAATGGAGCATCTACCATAAAAGTAAATCCTCTATCTTTGTTATCTATTTGAGGAGAAGATAATCCTAAATCAAATAGTATACCGTCTACTTTAGTTATACCATGTTCTAATAATTTTTCTTTTAAATTTTCAAAATTACTATGAATTATTGTAAAGTTTTTGCCAATTTTAGATAATCTTTCTTGAGAAAATTCTATGGCATCTTTATCTTGATCGAATGAATATAAATGTCCTGTTGTTAAACGACTTAGGATTTCGCTGCTATGTCCGCCGTATCCTAATGTCCCATCGACATATATACCATTTGGTTTAATGTTTAGACCTTCGATTGATTCATTTAATAATACACTATAATGTTTCATCTAAGTCACCCCCGTTAAATAAGTTCTCTGCGATATCTTCTATCTTTTCAGAGTTTTCTAAGAAGAAGTTATTCCAGCCTTCTTCAGACCAAATTTCAAGTCGGTCGTTTGCGCCGATAACTACGCATTCTTTGGTAATACCGGCGTAACTAACCAATGGGGAGGTAATGTTAATTCGACCTTGACGATCAAATTCACATTCAGTGGCACCAGAAAAGAAGGATCTGATGAACGTACGGACGTCTTTTTTGGTAAAAGGTAGAGTTTTTAATTTGGCAACTATAGTATTCCACTCTGACTCAGAGTATACGTAGAGACATTTTTCTAAGCCACGAGTAATGATAAATTTTTCACCAAGTTCACTACGGAATTTGGCAGGAATTATAAGTCGTCCTTTGTCATCAATATTATGATGATATTCGCCCATAAACATTTTCAAATCCCCCACTTTCCTCCACAATGTACCACTGTCTATAATAATAATACTTTAATTAACAGTTTTTGTAAATGATTTTTAAAAAATGAGAGAAAAGTAAAATGTAAATTTACGTAAAATATCGTGTTTTAGATATTGACTTTTTTAAACAATCAAAAAAGATAGGATTACTATCTTTTACTTGTTTTTTTGTATTTCGGATTTTTTTAATATTGGTTTTATTTCACATGTATATGACAAAACGTCACCATGAACTATTTCTGTGAGAACTCCACCGAACTTTTCTATAGTTTTTATTGAAGCTATATTATCTTCTCTAACAGTTATTGTTACGCTTTCTACTCCTCTTTGAGCTATTAATGGTTCTATGAGTTTTAATGCTTTATATGCATAGTTATTACCACGATATGAAGGACTGATGTTGTATCCGATATCGGCTAGCCATTTTGAATCACATTGGTGACGATATTCGATATCTCCTATTTCGATTCCTGTATTGTGAAGGTATATAGTACCTTTGAATGATTTATTACTTTCGCTTATATAAATATCAATTTCTCCATCAGTTAAATCTGGTTTTGATTCATATACTCTTAAATTTGAATTTACTGAACCTAAAGATTTTTGAATTCTAAATTTTTCACCCTCTAGTTTATCTTTTATTCTTTCCATTGCTCTGCTGTCATCTATTTGAGCCATAGCGTTATTTAAGAAATCTATTTGTTCTGTGTACATTGTTTTATCGTTTATCAATCTTTGACGCATTATTTCAGAATATTCTTCATCTGTAGGTTGATGATCTAGTTCTCGTTCAATGTGTTTTAGTCTAAATAATTGTTTTTTATAGAATAATATTCGTATTAGATGTTCAACAAAATCATCTTGTTCTATATTCCATTCATAATAGGATGTAATATTAGAAGATTTTTCTTGTAGTTTTTCATATGCTATTTTAGATGATTCTATTAGTTTATTTATTCTTTTTTCTAGTTCTATTATGTAGTTATCATCTATCATGTTATCACCTACTATCTATTTATATTATATCATAAGAAAAGATAGTCAGTAGACTATCTTACATCATTTTACCTTTTGCTCCTTTAGAACCTTTAGCTCCATCATATGTACTTAATACGTTTGAATCAAATGAAGTTATTTTCTTTTTAGAGTCTTTGTAATCTTTTATAG
>JAZOOK010000114.1:0-8665 GCA_045654965.1 Candidatus Coprovivens sp.
ATAGATGAATACTTTAAAAAAGAAAAAATACTATACTTACGTTATTCAGATGACATAATAATATTTACTAATACCAAAGAAGAACAAATAAAGTATTCAAATAAATTAAAAGAATTATTATTATCTTTCAATCTTACTATAAATCCAGATAAAGAATACTACTATGAACCACATGATATATGGGAATTTCTAGGATTCTCTTATCGAGATAATAAAATAGATTTATCGGCAAACTCTCTTCATAAAATAAAGGGTAAAATAAGAAGAAGTGCTAGAAGTATACGTAGATGGATGCTACGTAAAAATGTAGAAGAAACTAAAGCTTTAAGAGTTATGATAAGAAAGTTTAATACAAAATTCTATTCAAGTAAAAACTCTGAATTATCATGGAAATACTGGTATTTTCCAGTAATAAATACTTCAGAAACCTTAAAGGTAGTAGATGACTATCTTCAACAATATATAAGATATATACATACAGGAAAACATAATAAAAAGAACTATAAAATAGTTCCTTATAGTAAACTAAAAAGACTTGGTTACAAGTCTCTAGTACATGAATATTATTTATTTCTTAACATGGAATGCGATATGTAGTTGATTATTTAATTCTTCAACTATTATATACGCATTTTCTTTTTCATATCTAACAGGACTAGCTTTATAAAATCCATTTACTTCTATATCCATTATATAGTTTTGCATAACCATATGATCTAATTTATAGTAAAAATTTCTTCTATTATATTTCTCTGTATTTCTAGTATTACTCCATATTTTTTTGCCTTTACACATAGGAAATTCCATTCCTAAAATAGACATTTTATCTTTTGGTTTAAAAAAGTCAAATAAACCCATATCATTCACCTCTAATATTTATATTTTAATATTATCACATTGTATAAAAATTTTAAATCAAATATCTAAAAATATGATATTATATAATTGGAGGTATTATATGATAGATCAAAATATTTTAAAACTATGTATGAAAGTTAATGGTGTAAAAACATATCATCCAATATTTGAAGTAACATCTGAAAGAGGTCTACAAGGTGATCCCAGTTGTATTGGTAAATTTTGTTGGAATAATGGACGAGTAGCATTTGTTACTAAAGATGGATCATATTATGTAACACCATACTGTTTTGATGTAGCTGATTATTTAAGAGCAAACGGCTATGTAGAAGGTTCTGTATATGTACCATTTTCAAATGGTGATGTACCAGAAGATGAAAATTTAAGAAATCATTGGAAAAATTTAGTAGAAGGCGCAAGAGCATTACATAAAGAAAGAGAAGCTCAAGAACGTTTAGAAAAATGTGCTGAATTAGCAAGACAAAAAGGTTTAGAAGAACTTCCTGCTGAAGTATATGAGATGTGTTTACAAATTCCTAAAGAAGGATTGGAATATGCATTATGGGGTGAACATGGTAGATGTTATCCTATAGAAGATTATCGTTTAAAAGATGCTTTAGGAACATATTGGCAAAATAATGGTAGAGTAGCATTCGTTGATGACAAAGGTAATACTTATGTAACACCATTCTGTGAAGAAATCAGAGCTGCACTATCAGCATCTCGTTATAGAGAAGGTTCTATTTATGTACCATTATCAAATGGAGAAGAAATATTAGATCCAGAATTAAATACAAGATGGAAAAATATGACTGCATTAGCAAGACAAGCATTTGATGAACGAAGAGATCAAGAAAGAATTGCTAGAAATGCTCTATTAGCAAGACAAAAAGGTTTAAGAGAATTACCAGAAGAACTATATGAAATGTGTTTATTAATTCCTAAAGAAGGAATTCAAATATCTCGTTGGGGAGACGAAGTTAGTACAGTTTATCCATCAGATGATTTCTATATGAAAGAACGTTTAGGAACTTATTGCCAAAACAATGGAAGAGTAGCATTTATAGATGCTAAAGGAGATACATATGTAACTCCATACTGCGAAGAAGTAAGAGCGATATTATCGGCTGCAGGATATAGAGAAGGTTCAATATATGTACCATTATCAAATGGAGAAAGTTTAGTTGATTTCCGTTTAAATAAAAGATGGACTGAAATGAGTAAAGACTCAAGAGAAAAATTTGAAGCAAGACGCGAACAAGAACGCTTAAATAGATTAGCTCAATTAGCAAAAGAAAGAGGTATAGTAGAATTACCTCAAGCATTAATTGAAATATCACTAGAAATTCCTGAATCTGGATTAGAAACTTCTTGGATGGGACAAAAACCTGAAAGAACATACCCAGTAAATGATGATTATTCTATAGAAAGAGCTTTAGGTACATATACACAAAACAATGGTAGAGTATCATTTGTTACTCCAGATGGAAAAACATATGTAACACCATTCTGTTTTGAAGCAAGAGAAACTTTAAAAGCTGCTGGTTATAAAGAAGGTTCATTATTTGTACCACTATCAAATGGAGAAGTACCTACAGATCCAGAAGTAGCATCACATTGGCAAAAAATGTGTGAAAAAGCTAGAGAACTATTCAATGAAAGAGTAAAAAAAGAAAGACTAAGAAGATGTACTGATATCGCTGAAAGAAAAGGAGTATCACAACTTCCACAAGAAGCTTATGAAATGTCTTTAGAAATACCAGAAGTAGGTATTCCAACATCATTCATGGGCCAAGCTGGTATTGTAACACCAATTAGTGATTATAAATTAGAAGAATCAGTTGGAGTATATTGCCAAAATAATGGTAGAGTAGTATTCGTTGATGAAAGTGGAAAAACATATGTAACACCATTCTGTCCTGAAGTAAGAGAAATGTTATTTGCTGCAGGATATGAAGAAGGATCATTATATGTACCATTATCAAACGGAGAAGAAATACTTGATCCAGATTTAAATGCAAAATGGCATGCAATGTGTAATAAAGCCAAAGGACAAAATCCTGGTAGCGGACCAAAATTCTAATAAAAAGAGAAACAAAAAGTTTCTCTTTTTTCTTTACATAAACGGTTTTATGAAAGTCCTAAATATGTTAAAATAAATCGAACAGGAGGTCTCATTATGACAAGAAACCAAAGTATTCAAGAATATATAAATATATTAGGTCCAATACCTAAATTCTTAGAAAAATATCTATCTTTAAAAATATTAACTAGATTAAAAAAAGTAGGTTATTTTTGTGGAATGGATTACGCTTCAAGCCATATATATTTATTTGAATATAAAATAAGTAGATATGAACACTCCCTAACAACAGCATTACTAACATGGAAACATACAAAGAGTAAAAAGCAAACTATAGCAGCATTATTTCATGATGTGTCTACACCTTGCTTCTCACATGTAATAGATTACATGAACAAAGATTATGAAAATCAAGAATCAACAGAAGAAAAGACTGAATCTATTTTAAGAAGTAGTAAGAAATTAAAACAATTATTAAAAGAAGATAAACTAACTATAGATGACATTACTGACTTTAAAAAGTTTACTATAGTAGATAACAATCGTCCTAAATTATGTGCAGACAGAATAGATGGTATTATATTAACATCTCTAGGTTGGACAAAAACACTTACTATGGAAGAAGTACCATCTATTTTAAATAGTATTAAAGTAATGACAAATGAATATAATGAAAAAGAACTTGGTGTAACAACAAATGAAATAGCTAATAAATTATGTGATTTAAATAGAGAAATAGATTTAATTTGTCATTCTAATGAAGATAACTATATGATGGAATTACTAGCAGAAATAACTAAATATGCCATAGATAAAGAATATATAACATATGATAATTTATATGAATATAATGAAGAAAAACTAATAAAATTATTATATTCAATAGAAGATACTGCATTAAAAATATTATTAAACTTATTTAAAACTGTAACATTAGAAGAAATAAGTGTTAAAGAAATGCCACCAGTAAAAAGAAGATATATTAATCCATTAGTAAATGAAAAAAGATTTATAACAGAATAAAAGAACTCTTATTGAGTTCTTTTTTGTAACATTACTTTACCTAATCTCTTAACTTCTTCAACATGCTCTTGTGCTTCTTTAATTATAACTTGTGGTGATTCTAGTTGTTCATATTCATCAACGGGAACTGCCTTATATCCATAAGTAATAGTTTTATCTTGATCTGGAGTAGTAGTTTGATCTACAAAAGCTTTATCAGTAGCATAAGACCAAGTATCAAAATTATCTACAGTAACTTTTTTACCATTTCTAGTAAGAGTTAATTTAGTAAATTCTCCATGTTTAAATATTGCTTCATCAGTGATTTTATCTTTTTGTTTATCTTTTCCAAGTTTTTTAATTACAACTGATATAGTAGGATAAACTTTAGTATCCATAGTTAATGTTTCAGGTATTTTAGAAACTATAGATTCGATATCTTCACTAAAGTTAATAGAAGAAATTAATTCTTCAATTTTTTCTCTATCCACATAAGGATTTTCAGTAAATCCATATTCTAACGATTCTGGATATTGGATTTCTATATCTAATCTAGTATCTTGATTGTAAACTGCAGCAATATATCTAAATTCACTAACATAATGATAGAATTTCTTATTTCCATCAGTATCTAAATTTTTAACAACTGATTGTAAATATAATCTGTCAGGTTTATGTTTATCTTCATGCCAAAACTCGTATACTGAATGTATATTGTCATAATCAATGAAAAGAGCAGGTCCATCATCTAACCAACTACCAAAACGAATTCTCATTTCAGATACTTCTCCAGTATCTTTAAAAGTACATCTAAAAGACAAATCTTCTGGTTCAAATCTATCTAAAGTACATGTGTTATCTTTACCAAATCCAGCCATACGAAGTATATTAGAGAATCTTTTAATTACATTAGTTAACTCTTGTTGAGTGATTCTTTTCTTCTTCATTAATTCGCCAGCACCAATTTGAGTAATAACAAACATTCCATTACCACCAGTTTTAACTGCGTCAGGTAATGCACCCATCCATTGACCAAGTGAAACTGTAAGTTCTGGATTTTTTATAATAACTTTAGGACATTCTTCGTCATATCTTTCAACTTGTTCACCAAGACTTTTAACATTATTATTTTTTCTATTTTTAAAATATGATATTGCATCTTTAAAATTCATATCAAAACCCTCCTAAGATGCTATTTATTCTAACATAAAAAACACCTAATTACTATTAGGTATTTTTAATTCTTTCTTTAATCTATTTAAATCATCAATAGTTTCTTTCTTATGTAATGTAGATAATATATCTACACAATAACCTCTAAAGTATTTAGTACCACCTTCAACATAATTATTAGTTTCATAATAACCATCAGCTAAGTGATACTCAAAATCTATATCTAAAGAACACTTAAAGTATTCATATATACTTAATATAGTATCTTTATCTAAGCTATCTCTATATATAGTAAAACCAAATACATCACCAAGTACAAAAGGTTCTTGTTTCATACCAAATTCATATCTAGGTAATTGACTATCAAAATCAACAAAACCATCTTCAAATACTAATATTTTTCTACCTAGTTTATCTTGTAGTTCAGTTAATACTTGATAAATACTTTTTATAAGTTTTATTGATTTTTCTTGAGCAATTCTTCTTGTACTAACATCCATCTTTTTAGAATTAACTATATCAAAAGTAAACATATGGTATCCACCTGTATCTTGGCATAGAAGATATAAATCATTATATTCAAATGTAGACATACTATCTTACCTTTCTAAGTAATTTAGAATATGACTCATCCATTTCTAAATATCCAGTTATATCATCATCTTCAATTCTAATATTAAATCTAGACTCAATATCTTTTAATACATCATATAGTGGAGTAGTACTAAGTATTGCAGCACTTTCTCTTATTTGTGGATATCTATGTGCTAATCCCAATATACTTATAGTATTTCTTCTTACTACTAAAAAAGGATTATAATAAGCACTCTTATTATCTTTTTTATCTACAGCATAAGACCAACCAAAATCAAATACTTTTTCTAATTCTTTCTCTATACCATTATCTCTTAATATAACATTATAATTATATCTATCTACTTGACCTGTTTTTAAATCAACTGCACTCATCTTTAAAACATCATCTATCAATTGTCTGGAATTAACCAAACTAAGTACTGAAGTATCACACACATATAAAGAACCCAAACCTCTACTATATATTTTAGAATCATCAGGTCTTAAACCACCAAATATATTTTCAACAGTAGTATAACTATAACCATCTTTATAAAATATTTCAGATAAAGCATACAAAGAATTTTTATCAGTATTAGCTTTACCAATTCTATAGTCAACAACATCTAATCCAATTAAAGTAGAATAGTAACTACCAATTAATTCGTTAATTAAAGTATTTACAGAACACTTTTTAGCATAATAATATTTACCATCTATCATAACAACATTATGAGCATAGTGTCTTAGATTTCTTGGAAATCCCAAAGAAACTTGTTCAGATATAGGTATTTGTCTATTATCAAAATATATAACCTCACTAGAATCATTAACTAACATAGATAATCTCTCCTAAACGAAATTTATTGTAACATACATTTTATACAAAAATAAAACATTATAACTATTTATAATGTTTTATTTTTTATTTGTTCTTGTTTCATTTCAAAAGGAGTGAAATTAAAAGGAATATTTAAACTATCAGCAAATAATCTCGCTCTAGTAATCCCATAATTACTACGTCTAATAAGTAACAAACAAATAACACTCTTTAAAAAATTACATTGAATATTTTTTCTTTCTTTATAATCTTCTATAACTAAATCTAATTCAGTATCCTTAGGATATATTCCCATTTGTTTTAATAATTCTTTAGCTTCAATAGGAGTAAGACCTACAAATAATTTATTAATCTTTTCGTTAGCTAATGCATTACTTAATCCAGGTAATACCTGTATTCCTTCTGCTTCATAAATAGTATCTCCATCTATATGAAAATGAGTAGAGTATAAAGAGTCGTTTAAATATACTAATCCAGGATATTTAGGTTCACTAAATAATTCTACAGTTGTATCAGTAGCATTCTCTAACATTTTATTTAAATCAAGATCTATAACTTCTTCATTGCTTAACATTTCATCAGTATATGTATTCTCTAAGTAATTTACAAAATGCATTGCTGAATTATAAAATGGTCCAGCCCATTCTTGATAAAAATCATTATCTTGTAATGGATTTTCTATGCCTCTTAATTTACCTTGATAAGATATATAATGTCCAGCACATTCTAAATACATCTGTCCAATACTTAAAGGTTTTTGTTCAATTTTTTTATTATTTTCTTGTTTTTTTCTACTTTTACCAAACAACATCATAACCACCCAAAAAACATTATAACATACAAAAGAGTAGTTCTTGATTGAATTATTATATGTTATAATAAAAAAAATAGGAGTGATAGTATGGTAGTATTTTTAGCAATCATCATAATAATAATTTTAATTTATTTAGATAAGGATGATAACCAAAAAGAAAAGGATTTAGACAATCAAATAGTTGGATATAATACTATGAATGGTCGCCCAATATTAAGAAAATACGTTAATATAACAGGCTACGATACTAGAACAGGTCAACCAATATTTGAGTATAAAAAACCTATTATTGGATACAATTCATTTACTGGTGAACCAATATTTGAAGGTGATGAAGTACCAAAAGAAACCTTACCTAAACAACCTTTAACTGAAGAAGACAAAAATAGAATTTCTAACTCTATACTAATTATTACTGGAGCAGTTTTAGTAGTTATAGCATCTATCATTTTCTTAGCAACAGGCTGGGAAACAATGCATGGTTTATTAAAAACATTAATTTTATTCTGTATTCAAATGATTTTTAGTTTATTTGCATATATATCGCACGAAAAATTAAATATACCTAAGATAGGTAAAATGTTTAATTATCTTACATTAGCATTTGTACCTATTATAATTTTATCTTTATCATTCTTTGAATTAATAGGTGATTATTTTTCAGTAGGTGGAGATGGATTTACATATTTTGTGGGTATATCTTTATTGATATCAGATTTCGTTTATAAATTATATGGTAAAGCTAAAAAAGATATTTTCTCTAAGCAATCAAGTTTAATACTAGAAGCGCTTGCAATATTATATATAGTTAGTAACTTCGAATTAATGTATATAGAAGTATTTGCAATGATAATTCATACTATTATTATTTACTTGTTATTACAAGGTGGATATCTAGATCAAGAAGCATATGGTGAATTAAATAAAGTATATTCAATCTTATTAATACCAGCAGCTGCAATACCTACATTATCTGAAGTAACAATAATGTCATTTACTAATTTAATTTTATTAGCATTAAATTTCTTTGTAAAATGTTTAACTAGTAAAGAAGATACAAGTAAAAAGGGACCACTAGTATGTTTCTTCATTTCTTATTTATTAGCAATAAGAATAATAGAACAAATAGAAATATCCCCATATTTCTTATACTTACTAAGTTTATTACCTATATTAGGTTTAACTAAAGTAGTATCTACAACTACAATGAAAAATAATATTATTAAAGTAGTAGGAATTCTAACAGTAGCAATAACATCATTTAGTATATTAGATCCTACTCAATCTATATATTATTTATTAACATTTATAATAGGAT
>JAZOOK010000115.1:0-29567 GCA_045654965.1 Candidatus Coprovivens sp.
ATATTTGTATTAAGATAGTGTTTGTTAAATGTTTCTCTTATCGAAGTAAAGACATTGTAATAATATTTTAAATCTTGTTCTTTTATGTGATATATACTTTCTATTGTTTTATATAGATTGTATGGATTGTGTCTTGTTAGATTATAGTATGTTTTATTTATTTTAAATAAGTAGTATTTTCTCATATAAAAATCACCAAGTTCAATATATATTAACTTGATGATTTATTTTGTTTTATTTAGTCGTTTGTTATTAGATATTCTATCTTACGTAGTAATGTATCGTAGTCGAAGTTTAGTGTTTGTAGTACATCTTCTTTTTTACCAGATACACCAAATGTATCTATACCAATTGCACATTTTTTTGATGCAAAGCGATACCATGGTAATGTTGATGATGCTTCTACTGTTATTACTTTAGCGTTTGGTGGAATTACTTGATCTTGGAATTCTTGTGGTTGACTTAAGAATAATTCTACTGATGGCATTGATACTACTCTTGTATCTATTCCTTTTTTACGTAATTCTTCACTTATTAAATATGTATTAGTTAAATCGATTCCTGTACTTACTAGTACTGCATCTAATTTAGTTGTTTCTTGTTTTACTATATATGCACCATATTTAACGTAATCACCGCTTGTTCCAGCAAGAATATGAGCTTCGTCTTTAGATAGTACTAATGCTACTGGACGTTTGTTGTTTACTATGTAATCCCAGCTACCTATTACTTCATTGATATCGGCTGGTCTAATTACCACTAAGTTTGGTGTTGTTCTCAACATAGCTAATTGTTCTACTGGTTGATGAGAAGGACCATCTGCTCCGATTGATACTGAATCGTGTGTAAATATGTATGTTATTGGTAGATTCATTTGTGCTGTCATTCTTAAAGCTGGTTTTAAGTAATCTGCAAAAGCTAAGAATGTTGAACCATACACTCTAAATCCTGATAGAGCCATACCATTAAGAATTGCTCCCATAGCATGTTCTCTTACACCGAAATTGATGTTTCTACCAGTTCTTTCTTTTTTAGTATAATCTATTTCTTTATATAATGATGTATGACATGAAGATGAAAGGTCTGCACTTCCTCCTAAGAAGAATTTTGATCTTTCACTTACGATATTCATTATTTTAGAATTAGATTCTCTTAATTCTTCATTATAATCATTTTGGATTTTGAAGTTTGAACTACTAAATTGTAGATTGTCTACTCCAGTTTGAATGAAATCTAATACGTTATTTAATCTTTCTGATTGAATCGTATTTCTTGCTATTTGAACATCATTTAACCAGTTATTATATTTATTTCCCATTCTCGATGAAATTGTTTTTCTAACGTAGTTTACTGCATCTTCAGTAATTTCCATCATATTAGTGTCTATTTGATATTTTTTTCTAACATTTGCTAAGTCTTCTGTGCTTAGTGGTTTTCCATGAACTAAGTTTTTACCTTCATTATATGAACCACGACCTAATACTGTTTTTATTTCAATTAATGTAGGCTTTTTATTTATTTTAGCTCTTTCAATTGCTTTATCTATTTCTCTTAAGTCATTACCTTCAGCAACAAAGTCTACTTCCCACCCCATGTTTATATATTTTTGAATCATATTATCTTTTGATGATTTTTCCAGTGGTCCATCTAATGTTACATCGTTTGAGTCGTAAATAACTATTAAGTTATCTAAAGCAAGATTTCCTGCTAGTGATGCAGCTTCTGTAGCGACACCTTCCATTAAATCTCCGTCTCCAACTAAACAGTATACATTATAATTTATTAATTTTTGTTTAGGTAGTTCTCCTTCGATTAATCCTCCTAGGTATTTTCCAGATATAGCCATACCTACAGCGTTAGCTAAACCTTGCCCTAACGGACCTGTTGATACTTCTACTCCTGGTGTTACACCATATTCAGGGTGACCTGGAGTTTTAGATCCTATTTTTCTAAATTCTACTAAGTCATCAATTGTTAAATTGTATCCTGCCATAAATAGCATTGCATATAATAGTGCAGAACCATGTCCTGCTGACATTACAAATCTATCTCTATTAGGCCATGCTGGATCAGCTGGATTTATTTGTAAATGGTTAGTATATAACGCAAATAATAATGGTGCTGCTCCTAAGCAAATACCTGGATGACCACTTTTAGCGTACGATATCATATCTACGCTTAGTACTCTTAAACTATTAAGTGAATGTATTGCATCTTTGTTATTCATATCTTCACTCTCCTACTTTTACATTATATCAATTTTTTTGAATAAAAACATAGAAAAAGTAAGATTTTTATAATCTTACTTATCTTCTAAATGTTTAACTACTATTTTATATAGTTTTTCCATTGCTTCATTATTTTTATTCTTACTCATGTTCTTTCTCATTTTATCTATGATACTTGGATTTTCAGAAATTCTTCTCATAAATAAATTAAACATGAATTGAGTTCTAAATCTTTTTCCATAACCATTTTTTTCAAAATACTTGAAGTTTGCTACTTCTTGACCACCACTATGATTAATCATAATAATAGGTTTTTTAAAGTATAGGCTTTCTGTTGTTTGAGCTCCACCTGGTTTTGATACTACGAAGTCACATATTTGTAATAATTCTGGTACGTTATTTACAAATCCTAATGTTTTAATATTTTTAACTCCATATTCATGAATCCATTTATCTACTTTAGCTTTAGCTTTTTGATTTTTACCAGCTACATAGATGAAATCTATATTTAAATTGCTTTTAATTATACCTTTAATATATGGAAGAGATAATGTTCCACCATTTCCTCCGCCACCAAAGAATAGACATATAGGTTTTTCGCCTGTAAAACCATATTTCTTAGTCGCTTTTTCGATATTAAAATTAGAACTTGTAATTGGATTTATAGGAATACCAATAGCTTTTATTTTTTCTTTTGCTACGCCTTTTTTTACTAAGTATGATACTTCATCCTTATCTCCTACTACTATAGCTTGTTCTCTTTTATATCCTCTTAACCATAATGAGTGAGCTTCATAATCTGTAACAACTGTAATAAGTTTAGATTTTATAACACCTTTACGATTATAATAATCAATTAAACTACTACCAAAGAAATGAGTTGATATTGTCATATCAGGATTAAATTCTTTGATAACTTTTTTCATATGTTTATTTTGAAATGCTCCCATACTAGCTGTTGATGCTAGTGCGGCAGAAATTTTTGAATCAAATAAATTATATATTACCGACCATCCTATTGGAAATTTTAATAGAAAAAAATCTGTTATTTTTTGACTACATCTTCCAATGATTGGTGTTGAATACTTAAGTAAATCTATTGCTAGAATCTCTAACTCAGAGTCTTGTTCTTTGAAATATGATTCGATGTATTGTGCTATTGCACGATGTCCACTACCATATGTTGCATAAGTTAATAAAATTCTTTTTTTCATAAAACCAACCTCTTGTTAAAATTATACACTATTTTCATTTTTTTATAAATAAAAAAGCAAGTATTAAATACTTGCTTGTGATGTTTCTAAAGTACTACAATACATATTTCCTGAATATCTTTGGTCTAGTAAAAATTTATTCATTGCGTTTTTTATAGCAGCATTATATGAGAGTTTTACATCTATATAATAATTAGAATCTGGAATATTAGTTGCTTGATTATATGCTAGGTCAGCTAGCATATAATAATCTATAAGATAATTTTTTTTATCTACAATCATTTGTGTATATAGATGTTCATTTTCAGATAATGCTGAATTAATAGTTTGTAATCTTATTAGAAATTCATTATAAATTTTTGAGTTTATTAAATCCCACTCATTAACTGATAGAAGTTTTTTTGTCATATAGTCTTTGTAATATATATATACAATTACTTTTGCTGTTCCGATATTAGGATCTGAAATTTTTCTGATTGTTTCACATTTTATTACACCTTCAGATGCTTCTGGTTTATACGCTTGTGTTTGATGAAATTCGTGTTGTTTTGTAGTATATCCTTTATCAAATGATAAAGTCATATCAAAAGTTATTGGTGTTGTTGGAGTTGTTGGTGCTTTAGGTTCTTCTTTAGGTTCTTCTTGTTTATTCTCTTCTACTGGTTTTTGTTCTGATTGTTCATTGTTATTTGATGAATTATTTTCTAAATATGAATCCAATCCAGTATATAAGAAGAATGCTCCTAGAACAGCTATTAATGTTACAACTAGTATAATACATATTACTTTGTAATTAATTTCTTTTGCTGGCGCAAATGTGTCCATTTCTTGATAATTCATTGGTGTTGCTGGCTTAGCTGTATAGTTCATGTTACTAAGGTGTTGGACCGGTTCTGATTGTACTTGTGTTTGTTCAAGTGGTTTATTTGAATCTAGGACAATTATTTCTTGATTTACTTGTTGCTGTGTCGATTCCGTTGGTTGTTCTATAGGTATTGGTGAAGGAATTGGTGATGGTATCTGATTCTCTATTGGTTTACTAACTGGTTCTGGTTCTAATTGCGGTTCTTCTGATTCTATACCAAACATATTTGTAAATAAATTATTATTATTTTCCATACTGACACTACTCTCTATTTTTATTTTAAAAAGCAGGTTTAGATGCCTGCTTCTGGTGTTTCTGTAGTATTGTTTTCTACAGTATTAACTGTACTACATACTGTATTAGTGTTTCCACTAGTAGATATTAAGTTATCTATTGCAGCTTTTATGTTTGTACTAAAGTGTGATGAAAACATTATATTTTGATCTAATTCTTCAATATATGTTGCATTTCCATATTGTAAATTATATTGCATAATATTAGTTACTGTATAGTTTTCATCATCTTGTGTTATTGTAACATCTAGTGAATCATTTTTATCTCCAGCATTTTTATAAATTAAAGTTGAATCTTTCGTTAATAAATATGTGTCCTGATTTTGATATACTTGTTTTGTTACTGTTATGGCACTTTTTAGTTTATAGTTTTCATAGTATAAATATGTACTACCATATGTAGTAATACCTGTGTTTACTACTGGATTTTCTAAGTCACAACGAACTACTCCAGTAAGATCTGTAGGTAGATATCCTACTTTTTGATTTATTTCTTTTTCATTTGTTACTAATCCTTTATCGAAAGATAGTGACATATCAAAAGTTATAGTCCCTGGTCTTCTTGTTTGTTCTGGAGGAGTATCTGTTTTTCCGTTATTATTTGTAGTTTTATTTCCTTCTAATTTCTCACTAGTATCTGGTTGTTCTTGATTTTTAGTAAAATGAGAATATAAAGGTAACCCTACAACAACACCTAGCATAATAAGTGCTATCACTACATAAAATAATTTTACACCTGAATCTTCGTTTTGTTGAGGTGCTTGTACTTTATTTATTTTTTGTACTGGAGCGGCTTGAGTTTGAACAACTGGTCTTTGTATAACTTGTTGCATTTGTTGTTGAGGAACTTGTTGTACTGGTGCTACAGGTTGTTGCATAGAAGAAGGTTCTAGTCTATTTGTACTAAATGAAGCTTGTGATGCAAGCATTTCTTCTTTTGCAGATTGGTCTCCTATAGGCGCTTTAATTCCATCAATAACAGTTGGGTCTGGTTGAATTTCTTCAGTATCCGAAACTGGTGGTGGAGAGATTTTTTCTTCTACTTCTTCTTTTGGACGTAAGTCTTCGAGTGAGTATGATGTTTCTTCTTTTATTGGAGTTGTTGATTCAACTGCACCATAATATTGTTCAGTTGATGTTTGATTTTCTGTATTATTTTCCATATAATCACCCTATTCTATTTTTATTATAACATAAAAAAATATCAGATAAAACTGATATTATTTAGAAATTTCAAATGTTGGCCCATTATCAGGTAATGAGTCCATTCTCATGTCAATTAATAGTACACTTCCGATTAGTGCTAAATAAAACAATATAACTCCTGCCAAATTTCTCATTACTTCTTTTTTCATAAACTCACTCCTTCTTCCTTTTACCATCTTCATTATATTACATACACTTGTTCGTGTCAATACAAAAAGAAAACATTTGTTTGACTTTTTACACTTGACATGATATTATTTAATTGGAGGTAAGCTTATATGGATAAGAATATAACTAAAAGACAGGAAGACGTTCTTAATTACATTAAGAAATATGTAGTTGATCATGGTTTTCCACCATCTACAAGAGAGATTGGTTCTGCTTTAGGATTATCATCTCCTGCTACTGTACATACACATTTAAAGAAATTAGAAGATGCTGGATGTATAAGAAAGACAAACTCGAAATTTAGAACTATTGAAATAGTTGGAGATAATGAATATGCAAAGAAGGATGAAGAATTGGTTAAAGTTCCTCTACTTGGAACTATATCATGTGGGAATCCAATTGAAGCAATAGAAAATCCTGATGAATGGTTTACGTTACCAGCTAGTTTAATTCCTACTAGAGAAACTGTATTTACTTTACAAGCTAGTGGAGAATCAATGATTAATGTTGGTATATATGATGGAGATATTATAATAGTACAAAAACAAAAAGTTGCTCGTAATGGCGAAATAGTTGTTGCTATGACTGATGATGGTGAAGTAACTTTAAAAACTTTCTATAAAGAATTAGATCATATTAGATTACAACCTGAGAATGATACAATGAGTCCTATATTATTAGATAATTGTACAATATTAGGTAAAGCTATTGGTTTGTATAGAAGTTTATAATAATAAGAAGAAGGAAGAAGATAAAAAGATCTTAACTGTGTTAAGATTTTTTTATTGTAATAAAAAAGATAAGTATTTCTACTTATCTAAATAACATAAATGCTATAACACCAACGAAGATTGCTAAGCAGATAAATCCACTTACTCTTTCAAATGGTTTTGATTTACTTTCTACTCCTACTGCCATAGTAGCGAATATACCAGCTACTAGGCCACCTATATGAGCTGAATTATCTATACCTGGTAACATGAAACCTAACATTAAGTTTAATGCGATTACTGGTATTATTTGTTTTTTTAGTGCTTCTCCTAGATATGTTCTATAGTAATAACAGAAGTATAACATTGCTCCCATTAAACCAAAGATTGCTCCTGATGCACCAACTGATGTTGTCGAACTATTTAGGAATGCTGATAATAATCCACCACATATACCACTTACAAAATAAATGAATATATATTTTGCTTTACCTAGGAATGTTTCTATTTGGCTTCCTACTACGAATAGTGAATACATATTACATAATATATGTACTAATGATAAGTGTAAGAACATATGAGAAAATATTCTATATATTTGTCCATCTTTTACATAAGGTCCAAAGTTAGCTCCCCATACGCCTAATACACCTAATGTTTCGCCAGTAATTACATCTGGTCCACTTAGGATAAAATCAATAAAGTATGTAGCTATACATGCTAGTATTAATAAATAAGTTATTATAACCGGTTTTGGTTTGAATGTTTTTTCGTACACTTTGTTATCCCTCTCAGTCTTAGCATTAATGTCTTTAGTAACATTAATTATCAACTCTACCCCCGAAGTGTCTTTTAATAATTTTTCATTGATATCAGGAAATGCTTCTAATATTTCTGTATCAGTTATATTTAAATCATCATTAGGTAATGATACTGGTGTTATATTTTTAGTTCCTTCAATAGTTAAATCTTCATTTACATCTAACAAGATATTTAATGTATTTACTGAAAAAGAAAATGTTTTCTTTTTTATTTGTCTAACTATGCTTTCTATTTTATAGAAGTCGTATTTTAGTTGTTCTTTATTAAAGATGTTATTCGAATTAATTCTTACTATACGATATGGTCCATCTGAGTTTTCTAACCAGATTTCATCTTTTACTCCATTAACTACTATAGGATTATAGTTTTCTTCAGTAATGAAGTAATGAACTAATTTCATTATGACTTCGTCTTTTTTATTCATAACTACGGTGCTCATAAATACCTCCTGTCTTTTTTATTATATCAAATTTGTATTATTTTTATAGTAGGTCTTTTTTGATATTGTAAATATTTTACTTCTTTTTACCTAAACTTCTTTCAGCACGTTCTTCTTTTTTAAATTCTGAGAACATTTCTTGTCTACTTATTTTACTTGATAGATCAAGTGGTTTACCACCATATTGTGCTGCTACTTCTTCTGCTTTACGATATGCTTTTATGGCTTTACCATTTTTACCTAGTTTAGTATAACAATCACCCATTAATTGATAATTAGATGGAGATTGGTTTGGTCTTCTTTCGTTGTAAGCTTGGCAGAATGATAATGCATCTTGGAATCTGTAATTTCTAAATGCTAGTTTGGAACTTAAGATAAAGAAACTTGGTTCTTCTGATGTTCTTATTCCATTTAGGATAACTGATGTTTTTCCATAGTCACCTAATGCATAATATATTTCTGCTTCTACTAGTACTACTAATTCATTTTTTATTCCACCAAGAGATTTGAATTCAGATATAGCAGCTAGGGCTGCATCATATCTTCTTTCACGTTTTAAGTCAAAGATAACTCTTGATAAAGCTTTTTTCTTAACATATGTTTCTGGATTTTTTTCAAAGTCTTTTTTACTTTGTTCTATTCTAACATAATGATAATTTATATTTCTTCTAGTGCCATTTGAATTGTTTAGATATTCATATCTTCTTAAGTTTTTTGATGCTTCATCAAATTGTTCACTATGGTATGCATCTTTATATGCTTTATAAGCTATATCTATTAATTCTTCTTTAGTAGGAATCTTTTCTTCTATAACTGGTTGTTCTACTATATTTGTGTCAACTGTTATAGTTGGTTCTTCTACCATTGTTGATGATGTATCTAGAGATTCTTCTAGATGTTTTTCTTCTACTACATGAACAGGTTCTACTTCTACTACTTTGATTGGTGTATTTGTAGTTATTAAACTTTTTATCATCGCTAATTTAGATAACAATGTTTTGATTACTTCATAAGGATTATCTATTTGTTCTTGTTCTAATAAAGATAGTGCTAGTTCATAATCATTATTACTTATTGCTTCTAATAATAGGTTTGTTTTTATAGTATCTTCTACTTTTGTTTCAGGTACTATTACAACTTCCTCTACTTTAGTTTCTTCTACTACTGGAGCTTCTTCTGTTACTAGAATATTTGATGATGTATCAATTCTCTTTGCTTCTTTTTGAGCTATTATATTAGCATATGGATCTATACCTTTAAGTCTTAATGTAGACATTATTAACGCTTTATAGATATGATTTGTTAAATGATATTTTTTATCTTTTTTATCTATACTAATTGAAAAGTTAGCAAATTTTAAAGCATCTAAATAGTTATCTTCTTCTAAGGCCTTATGTAGTCTTTTGAAATTAGGATTTAATTTTTTTACTGTATCCTTATTATTTTCTATTTCTTCTTTTATTGATTGTAATAGTTGTTCATCAATACTTATATGTTGTTTTAATATAAATAGATAATAATATACGTTATATAGTAATGAATTATCTGTTCTTGAATTATAGAATTTAACTAAATATTCGTAAGCTTTTGTATAGTCATTTAAGAATACGTATGCACCTACTAAACCTATTAATGCTCTATCATGATTAGGTTTTAATTCTAATGCTTTTTCAAATAATTCAATTGCAGATTCGTTTTGTCTTTTTATTAAATTATATATACCTTGATTAACATATTGAAATAGTTGTTCTGGATCTACTTGTTGTGATTCTACTACAGGTATTTCTTTTGGTATTTCTGGTTGTGTTTCTTCTAATTTAGTTAGTTCTGGTAAATAATTATATAAACCTCTTTTGGCTCTGCTAAGTATTCCAGCTTCTATAAATAGATTTATATCGTATCTAGAATATCCTAAATCAGTAATATCTCCTATTGTTATTTCTTTTTGCCTATTTATTCTTTCTTCTAGTTTTTTATAATCTTTCATGTTGTCCTCTTCATATTATCATTTAATACTTCATATATATTTATGAGGTGAGATAATGATTTATTTTATAATTTACTTTGTTGTAATTATTATGTTGTTATTTTTAATTGGTCATATTATTTATGACGATAAAATGACTAAAGACTTACTATTTTTTGTTATAAGTAATTTTATCTTGTCATTTGCTTTTTTGTTTTATTTATTTACTTTTAAAGATTATTTGTTTTCGTTAGTAAGTGTCTTTTTGTTAGTTATAAATACTATTTGTTTATGTTATGAAATTAAACTAAGTAAAGATAAATATAAGTTACTTAGTATTCCTTATTTATCTTATGTAGTATTTATTTTTTACTTAACTATAGATCTTTATCTAATGCATCTATGAATTCTTGGAACTCTTTTGGTAGTGGAGATTCAAAATGCATTTCTTTGTTTGTTATAGGATGAATGAAATCCATTTTATGTGAATGTAAGAATTGACCAAATTCAGTACATTTTTTAGTATTGTATACTGGATCATTATATACTGGGTATCCTATGTAATTCATATGTACTCTGATTTGATGTGTACGACCAGTTTCTAGAATTAAACTTACTAGTGTGTAGTCTTTATATTTTTTTAATACTTTTAAATGTGTTATAGCATCTTTAGAATTATCTGCAGTAACTGTCATTTTCTTTCTATCTTTAGGATCCCTTCCTATTGGTGCATCTATTGTAGCTGAGTCATGAGGGAAGTTTCCACAAATAAGTGCTATATATTCTCTTTTAATGTTATCGTGTTTTTTGAAGTATTCTCCTAGTATTGCATGTGATTTATTATTTTTAGCTATTACTAGTAGACCAGATGTATCTTTATCTATTCTATGTACTATACCTGGTCTTTCTTCTCCATTAATATCACTTAGAGAATTAGTATAATGCATTAGACCGTTTACTAAAGTATTATCGTAGTTACCAGAACCTGGATGTACTACTAATCCACTTGGTTTATCTACTACCATTAAATCATCATCTTCATATACGATATTAAGATCCATTTTTACGGGTACGATATCTGTTTCTTCAATAAAACCATCTTCGATATCTATGCAATCATTTACTCTTACTTTGTATGATGCTTTTTCTATTTTTCCATTTACTTTAATAAATCCGTTGTCTAACATTTTAATTATTGTAGAACGTGAATGTTCAGTATTATTCGCTAGGTATTTGTCTAGTCTTTCTTGATTGTCTGTTACTATTATCTTCATTATTATCTTCTCCTTTCAATACTGCTATGATAAGAAGGATTACTCCTACTACTATGCATATGTCTGCTATATTAAATACTGGATAGTCATATCCAAATATGTAAAAGTCTAAGAAGTCTCTTACATGTCCGAATAGTAATCTATCTATTAGGTTTCCTGATAAACCACCAAGTAATAATCCGAATGCTAAGGTATTTCTTTTGTTTTGTTTAAAGCAATATATAAAATGATATATTGTTATTAAAGCTATTAAAGTTCCTATTAGAATTATTATTTTAGTATTACTAAATATTCCCCATGCTGCTCCTTCATTATGTACTAATGTTAAATAAAAGAAGTCTTTTATTACTTGGAGAGGTTTGTTGAATTCTAGTAATATAGTTGTAGCTACTTTACTTATTTGATCTATTGCTAGAGCGATAGTTGCTATTGTTATTATTTTTCTATTCACGTGTTACACCTCGCTATGAAATTATATCATATATCTACTAAAATTACATCAGCACCTATCTTAGTTATTTTAGTAAATTCTACTTTTGTTTCGGCATTAGATATCATTTTACGGAAGTTTTTCTTTTCTTCGATAATTAGATAGATAAGATGCCCGTCGTTATTTATTTCGGCATCTATTATTCTACCGATACGACGACCATCTTTTATACTTATTAAGTCTTTTGTTTGTAAGTCAGATAAAAACATATAATCACCTAATATAATTATATGTTTGTTACTTTGTTCTACTTACTTAAATCGCAAATTTCTAAATCTTCTCTTTCATTTATAAGATAGTTTATGTTAAAAATCATATCTTCTACTATTTCTTCAGGAAATAATATTTCATATACATAAGTATCTAATCTACTCAGTAGACAACTACAATTATTTTCACTAAAATAGATATCTACTCTATTATCATTTATCGTATAATATTCGAATTTAGCTGAATCTATACAACCACTCTCACCAGTTATTACATATAAATAATTATTATCTTTAAATTCTTGTAAGTTTAAATTATTTTGATTATCAAACTTATATTGTTTTGATACTTTTTTATATTGATTATAATTTGAAACTGGGATAACTGTTCCACTATGATATTTGTAATTTTTTGGTAGAGTTATGCGAAATTTATTGTTTTTACTTTGATTTTGACTAAATTGACTGCCTGTTAAGTATTTTGATTCTGAATCTAAGTAAACACATATACCTAATAAAGTAAATGCTATTAAAGCGATAACGCTTAGCGTTGTATTTATTCTAAAGTTATGTCTCAAATTTTTTTTCATTTGATCTCCTTAATTATGTATTACTCCGCCCCATTCAACTGCTGTGTAACCTATTCTTTCTTGTTTTACTAATTGTTGTTCTTTTATATTAGTTTCTTTTTCTACTTGTTTTACATGCATACGGATACGGATTAATGTATCTGGTTGTGGTGTAATAATTATTTCGTTTTGATTTTGTAATTCATTAGTTAATTCAAAATATATTAAGTTATGTTCATTCTTTTCTAATATAGGTAACCAATACATTATGAATTCGTTTTTTTCTTTTTTATTAAGTCCTAATATAGATAGTTTTTCTTCTAGGAAGTTTATTGAATTTTCTTTATTTACATAGAATCCTTCAGTAAAGTTTATTTTACTATAGTCTTTTTCTTCCCAATATAGAGCATAATAGTAATTGCCTTTTGAATCATATAAATCTCCATTAGAATTAGCTACTACATTCCATTCTTGATTAAATTTAGGATATGTAGTCGTTAGATTGTTTTCGTTAGCAAAATTTATTTTGATATTAGTTTCTTGTTTTGGATATAAATATAAGATAGGTTTATATGCTATTTCTGGATCACAATGTGCTTCTTCTCTATCCCAATCTATAGATACATTATATTGATATTCTTTATATTTTTTAGGAAGTTTAATTTCGTATAATTCTATTTCTGGAGCACATACACCACATGTTTCTTCTAATGTCATATTTACTATTAGTAGATAATTTTCTTCATCGATTTCTATATCCTCATAATCTATCTCTTCTCCACATGAATTAATTGGAATTATTAATAATAAATAATTGAAATTTTCATAGTCTTTTTCTTCAATTTCTTCGATGTCATCCTCATCTAGTTCTATACCTTTTTGTTCTAAATAATCTATATAAGTTTCTTTTTTTGATATAATTTTATGAGATTCTTTTAGATAATGTATTTCATCAGGATTTGTTACTTGATATACTTCTGATTCAAAGTATTCTTTTTTTATTTTAGTATGATTTATTATATTTGGTGTTATGAATAATATAAGAATAGCTGTTATTAATATAAAACATATTATTACTATTATTTTTCTATCTTTAGTCATTTTTACTTCACTCTCCATTTTAATTATAACATTATTTTACTAATCTTTTAATGTTTTCTAATGCTGTTTTTTCTATTCTAGATACTTGGGCTTGGGAGATATGAAGTTCTTCTGACAGTTCAGTTTGAGTTTTACCTACTATGTATCTACTATATATTACTTGTTTTTCACGTGTCTTTAGTTTACTTAAGGCTTTTTTTAGGGATAGAAGTGTTTCTTTGTCGTAGAGAGGTTCTTTAGTAGCTATTTGATCTGATAGATATATTGTATCTCCACCATCGTTATATATTGGTGTATTAATGCTTATAGGTTCTTTTAGAGATGTTAGTGCATATGATATTTGATATTCTTGTATACCTAGTTGTTCTGATATTTCTTTGTTTGATGGTTCTATACCATGAATATTATAGTATTTTTCTTTATATAGGAGTATTTGAGATGCTAGGTCTTTAGTACTTCTACTTACTCTAATAGGTGTTGAGTCTCTAAATGCTCTTAGTATTTCTCCTTTTATTAGGAATACTGCATATGTACTGAAACATACATTTAAGTTTATATCAAAGTTATCTATTGCTTTTATAAGACCTATACATCCTATTTGGAACATATCGTTTATGTTATTAGTTGTTGTTTTGAATCTTTTTAAGATACTTAGAACTAGTTTTAGATTTCCTTCTACTAGTTTGTCTTTGGCTAGTTGGTTTCCTTTTTTGTATTCTTTAAATAATTCTATCATTTCTTCATTAGTTAATGTTTTTAGATTAGTTGTGTTTACTCCAGGTATTTCTACTTTTTTTGTGTACATAAAAAAACTCCTTTCAACCTTATTAAGGTTAAAAGAAGTTAAATTTATTCATATTTATTTTCACTAAATTCTTCAAATATATCTAATAGATATTCTCTTCTTGCTATTTTTGATATCCATTCTTTTGGAATGTAATCATATCCGTAAAGAATTCCTGCTAATGCTCCAGTTAAGGCTCCTATAGTATCAGTATCTTCTCCTAAGTTGATTGCACCTATTACTGATTCTTTATAGTTTTCTGTATTTAGTATTAACCAGATACATGCTTCTAGAGTGTCTACTACGTATCCACTTGATTTTATATCTTTCATTTTACTTTTAGATATATCTTCTTTTAATAAACGTTCATAAGCACGTTGTGCTTCTTCACTGAACATAGTGTAATCTACACATTTAGTCATACTATATGCTGAGTATTTATCTTTACCATTTAGTAAGAACATTACATATCGTGTATAAATGTAACATCCCATAATACTTATATCATGTGCATGTGTTATTGAAGATATATTTCTTACTAGTTCTAGTACTTCAAAGTCTTTTAGTTTTTTTTCTATTGCATAATACGCAATAGGTAGAATTCTCATTAGAGAACCATTTCCGTTTGAATTTATATCACTTAGACCACATGTTATTGGATCGTCATGATTTTCTTCAAAATTATCTATAGCTCTTGCACAAGTATTTCCAATATCAAATACTTCTCTATTTGGTGTATATTGAGCATGGTTTTTGAATGCAGCAAATTTCATTGCTATATCTATATAATCAATTTTATTTTTAGCGTTAATAGAATCTATGGTAGCGATTAACATTGATGTATCATCTGACCAAGTTCCTTCTGGTTGGTTATGAGTACCGAAACCTATCATCTTGGTTACTGGATTGTCAAATAGTTCTTTTCTACTTTTAAATTCTAATGGAACTCCTAATGCGTCTCCAACTACGAATCCCATAAGTCCGTCGATGTATTTCAACCTCATGTTATCACCCACCTAGCACTATTATACTATAAATTTGGAGTTTTTATATCTTTTTCTTCTAAATATTGGCAATTAAAGTATTCAATTGCTTCTGTTAATGTTGTTTGTTCAATTAAACTTATTTGTTTTTTGTTTTTCATTAAGGTAAATAAATAATCTTTACCTAATGTTTCTATAATATAACGGATCATTAAGTAACTTAAATCATATCCATTATATATTGTATTACCTTGTTCATCTTGTACTACGAATTGATCTTCTTTCATAGTTTTAATATCTGGTATTTCATATGTATTTATGATTTTTAAAAGATTAGTTATATCTTTTTTATATGAACCATCTAAGTATACTGCTATACCTTCAGTTAACCATTCTGGTAATTTCCCATATAATAAATCAGTTATGTAATGAATTAGTTCATGGAATACTACTTGGTTATATTCTTTTCTATTATATGATTCTTCACTAGTAATTGCTGGTTCATAAAGGTTTATACTTCGATGTGTATTCTCATCTTCATCTACCATACATGCTACCATATATGGAGGATATTCTTTATTATGTCTTCTTTTTAATCCTGTACGAAGAGATGGTATGTCTTTATAAATATATGTTTTAACTCTTGTTGTTTCTGATGGTTTTTCAAACCATTCAAAGATTTCTAATTTACTTCTTTCTAGTAGTCTATCTATATGATGGATATATTCTTCAGATACTTCTATTGCTATGATATCATTCTTCATTTAATTTAGTTTCCTTTATTATAGATAGATTTTCTAAGTTAATTAGATAGAATGTTTTGTCTTTATATAGAATACAAGTATGTTCTTCATTTATTTTAGGTATACCTACACTTCCTGGATTTAGATGTTTACCTTCTAAGTTATAAACATGAGTATGACCTGATATTAGATATTCATCTTGGAATAGGTGTTCATATTTGTTAATTAAATGACCATGTGTTAAATAGATATTTACTCCATCAACATATATAGATTTATAGTCAGACATTATATTAAAGTCAGTTACCATATCATCTACTTCTGAATCACAGTTTCCTCTTACTGCTAGTATTTTGTCACTATATTTATTTAGTATATTAGCTACTTCCATTGTAGAATATTCATCTGGTAAGGCATTACGTGCTCCATGATATAATAAGTCTCCTAATAAAATTATTGTATTTGGATTTTCTTTATTAATTAGTTCTTCTAGTTTTTTTGTATATTTTAAAGAACCATGTATATCTGATGCTATTATTAGTTTCATATTATTTCTCCTTTATGTATGTTTTTATTATGTATTTTATATCTTCGATAGATTTATCTATGTTGAATCTACCATTACCTACTGGGTAGAATACAGGGAAACATTTATATGTTTCTTTACCTAATATCTTTTCGAAATATGTTTTTCTAGTTTGACTTACTGATATTTTTCGTTCTAAAAATATTGAACTCACTTGGTTGCCAAATAGTATTATTACTTTTGGTTTTATTATTTTTATTTCTTTTTTTAATAATGGTAGATAGTCTTTGAAATAACTATCTTTTAATGGACGAGCATCTATTTGAGTACATTTACCTAGGTTAGTTATGAATACTTTGTGATTTGTTATATTTTGGTATACTTCTTTGGCAAAAGCCGGTGTCCATTCGGAACCTTTTTTGCTTTTTATCTCTTGATATATAGTTTCGTCTAGTAGGTTTACTGCGAAAAATAAATCCCATATGTTTTTAGTTCCTAACCAAGGATGATATGGTCCTTCCCAATTAGGGAGAGATGCTATATTTTTACCAGTTGGATTCATAAAAACAAAACATATGTCTGGATTTGTTTCACAGCCACCGTTATATATTGAATGGAGATTAGGATCTCCATATATTTGTTGTAATTTATCGTATTCTTTGTTTAAGTCTCTTAACTTCATGTATGTTCACCTTAATAAATTATAACATAAAAAAAGTAGATTTTTATCTACTCTTTGTTACTGATACTAAACGATTTTGATTATCGAATGTGTATGTTAATTCGTTTATTTCCTCTAAATGTTTTGAAAAAGTTTCGTATACGTTAATGTCTTCATTTAAATCCATTATATAGTTTTCAAATTCTTTTAATAATGTACCATTTTTTCTATCATATAATTTTATATTAACAGTATAGATATTTGTTTCATGATTATAATCAATCATTTTTTCTTCGATATAGAAATATTTTACAATTAACTCATTTGGTGTTTCTACTATTTTAGTTTCATAACCATTAATTGGAGATATTCCTATTGCACCAAATGTATCTTGATTAAATGTACATGTCCCATTGTTACATCTTATTTTATATGTTCCATAATAACTTAATTCTGATGAATAGTTTTCTGGTATTTTAACGTCTGCGAATATTTTCTTAGCATTATCTAAAAGTACTTGTTCACTTATTGTAAGTTCTCCATAAAATAATGTATTTTCTACTTTTTCTCCTAGATGTCTTATTAATTGATTAGCTGTATATATAAGTTTGTAATCATTTGATATTTCATCTTGCAACATTCCACCATATATTTCTTCACTCATGCAATTATTTATGTTTGTTGAATTTATTAATTTTTTACGATCTTCTTGAAGAATTGTGAATGGATATTTATCTAGGTATTGATCTAATTTAATTGGTAATTCTTCTTCATCATTTGGTTCTTCTGGTTTTGGATATAAAGGTGTTTCTACTTCTGGTTTAGATGGATCTGGTTTCTCTGGTGTAGGTCTTTCTTCGTCTTCGTCATTTTCGTATTTATCATCTTTTTCTACAGTATCTTCATTTAATTGTTGGTTGATTGCTATTATAGGTCCACCTATTGCTATAATAAGCATTATTATATAAAGAATTATTACTAAACTTTTATTGTCTTTATTCAATTTAATACGCCTACTTTCTATTTATATTCTAACATAAAAATATACGATTGTGTTAATCGTATATTTTTTTTATTTAAGTCTATTATATTTGTTGTAAAGATATGACAATGATATTATGTTTACTTATTATTCCATTTTTTTAAGATATTTTTATCTATTTTAGTAGCATCAAATCTATAGTGACCTGTTATCTTTCTTGTTGTTAAATAGTCTTCTTCTCTATTTGTTTGACCTTCATTATGAATTACATATGGAATACCATTTTTATTTCTTTTATCAGATATAATACCTATGTGTTTATCTTCAAATATTACAATATCTCCAGGTTGCCATTCACCTATTTTTTTAGTGCTTGTTGTAAGGATTAGAGCATGATGTTCAAAGAATATTCTTTGATTTATTACTCTTCTAAAGTCTATGTTTTTATCTCTATATTTTATATTAGGATATGCTTCAGGATTATTTTTTATGTCATTATCTATCATATTTCTAAGCGAGTATCCTGCTTGTTTAAAAGCACGCCATATAACGTCAGTACATACTCCTTCATTGTCTGGCGGATACGAATTATCATAATATTTACTTATATATGTTGGCTTTTTTTGAGCGTCTTTTCTTGCTCCTATTAGAAAGTCTGAATAGTCATCGATATTATCGTTGTCATAATCAAAATTACTGTATATTGTCTTTATATTAAAGTTAGATGCTTTATAATATTCTTTAGGTAAAAAATTATTATTCATAATACTTAATACTACAATAGTGAATATTGCTATTATGATTATTATTATAAATGATGTAATTATATTACGTTTTTGCTGTTTCACAGTCTTCACCTTTTTCATTGATATTATAGCATAAAAAAACTCTAGCTAGAGTTTTTTTGTTTTATCTTGTAATTCAAATTGTTTTTTAAATTCTTGTATATCATTTTCACTTAATTCAATATTAGTGAATATATCCATATGGTCTAGGATAGTTTGGAAATTTATTTCATCCCAGTAATTAATTATACCTTTTGCAATTAAACGTTTCATATATTCACTGCCATAATAATATATGCGATGTGATAGATTTACTTTCTTTAATAATTCGACTAATTTATTAATAAATATAGTTAATTGTTCTTCTGTTATATTAAGAGTTGGTACTTGATATCTTTTACTATATAGTTCATATTCTCTTATCATTCTACTAGGTACTAGTTGTTGTTCTAAGAAGTGGGATGGTAAATCGTTATCACTTGAATAACCAAATTCTTCTTCTACTTCTTCCTTATCTTGTAATTCATAACGATATGGTGATGTAAAAGTTAATTTACCATTATATCTATCGTTTTCTCTATGTGATTTAGCTATTTGTCTATAGTCTATATTGTTTATGTTTTTATAATCTATTTTATATGGTTTTAGTTTTTTGTTTTTAATATATAGATCATATAGATGATTTGCTATAGCTAGCGTACACATTGTAAGTAACATTACTTCTGGATGATTTGTTTGGACTGCTATTGTAGATGATGCTACTACTGCACCTGTTACAATACCTGTTTTTATGGCCATTTCTTTGCCGTTTCTTTTATATTTAGCATTTAGTGATTCTAACATTTCTTCATGTTGTATTAATGTAATATGTGCTGATAAATCATTAGTAAATATTGCCATATATATCCCCCCTTGGTTACTTGATTAATTTAACATAAAATTAAAAAATGAGCAAATTTACTTGCTCACTTTTTTAGTTCATTGTTTCTTTTTTGGAATATAAAATAATATAATGATGCTGATATTATTAGTCCTACTACTTCAAGAGTTATCATTGGTGGAAAATATTTTAACCATGGATATAATGCCATTACATTATCTGGTATTGATGTTGAGAATATATAATTTGTATCAAATAATAAATTAAATGGATACATTATCAACATTAAGAAATTTGTTAAAACGAATGTTTTTATAAAATCTTTTTTTTCTATCTTATAATTTAATGCATAATATGAAAAGAAACTAGATAAGATAAATAAGTGATGTGATAATACATATTGCCACCATTCAAAGTTATCTATAGTTGATATAAAATCTGGCCATAATATAGCAGGTATTGGTCCAATGAAACATAAGAATATAGTATATTTTAATATCCATTCTTTTTCACATAGAATACCATACATAAACATATAATTAGCAATAAAACATAGATGGAATGGTAAATGTTTTTTATAATCAAATACTCCATAATATAGAAATCCAACAGTAAATATTATCATATTTAATAATAATATTATTGCTATTATTTTTAATATTTTTTTTGATTTCTTTTTAAGTGTTTTATATATTTTATTTCTATTTATATATATTAGTATAAGACCTATTATTGGTATTATGATAAATATATTGTGTATTAGTCCGAACTGTTTAAATAAGAATTTAGGAGATTCATTTACAAAGAATTCTTTTAACATAAGTATCTTCCTTTCAAATCAAATACATTTTAACATATAAAAAAAGATGGAGCAATCCATCTTTTTATTTGTTTATATCTGGTATATTTAATTTGGCTACTATCGTATCTGATATTTCATACATTGATTCAGGGATAGGTTCAAATTTTGAAGGTTCATATTCATTGTTTAAGAATCTTTTTAATACTCTTTGTAATTCTTTCTTTTCGATAGGTTTTGATAAATAATCATCGAATCCTATTTCAATGTATTTTTCTTTTGAACCTGTTATAGCGTTAGCAGTTAATACTACTACTCTAGTATTAAAACCAGGTATTTCTCTTAGTATTTGTAATGTTTCTGATCCTGTTACTTTTGGCATCATATCATCTAATAAAATAAGATCATATTGTTCACCATTTTTAATTTTTTCAACACATTCAGGACCTGATTCACAAAAATCAATTGTTGGTTTTAATTTTTTTAGAATTGTTTCTACTACTTTTACATTTAGTATATTGTCATCAACAACTAAAATTCTTTTTCCTTCAAAAGATAGGTTTTCATCTATTTCTTTTAGTTTAGGAGTTAAAATTGGTTTGTTAATTATTTTTTGTTGAATATATATAGTAAATTTAGAACCACTACCATATACTGATTGAACTATTATTTTACCGCCCATCATTTCAACTAGTTTTTTTGTAATTGCTAGACCTAGACCTGCTCCTTCAATAGTTGTATTTTTATCTTCTTCGTTTCTTTCGAATTTATTAAATAGTTTTTTAATATTTTCTGGTTTTATTCCTCTACCACTATCTTCTACTGATATTACTAAAGCACTATTTGTTCCTTTGTTAATACAACTAACTCTAAAATCTATGTATCCTTCTTCAGTATATTTTACTGCATTTATTAAGATATTAGTTATTACTTCTTTTATTTTTCCTTTATCTCCATATAATACTGATGGAATGTCTGGAGCTACATAACATCTTAATTCGATTGGTTTTTCTCCGATACGTGGTTTGATAAGTTTAACAATATCATTACATTCTTGTGTAAGGTCATATTCTGTATTAACTATTTCCATCTTGTTAGCTTCTATTCTTGATATGTTAAGAATACCATTTACTAGTTCTAATAATGTTTGCGATGCAGTTACTATGTCTTTAGCATTTTCTTGGGCTTCTTCTAAGGATGAAGCATCGCCAATTGCTTCTGAGAAACCTACTATTGCATTTAGTGGTGTTCTTATTTCGTGAGACATACTAGATAGGAAATCAGTTTTAGCTGCATTGGCTTGTTCTGCTTTATCTTTAGCTATTTCTAATTTATTTAACATTTTTACGTCAGGATTTTCAATTGTAAAATACATTATTAAGAATGTTAAACTAAAGAATATGTTTTCAAACCATATTTCTGGCGTATAACTTCTAAGTACTATTCCTATTACATATAATATTAATAGAATTATAAAAGGTATATTTTTATTTAGTTCATTCTTGTTTCTTATGAAAAGACGTATTGAATATATTAATGTTAATACAAAATATATAATTGATGAAATAAGCATTATATTATAAGCCATTCCTGTATTATCAATTAGGTCGTTATCTATAATTACTGTAATAGGACTTGCTAAAATTAATATAGAAATAATTATTGCCATATAAGTTGATATTTTTGATACTTTAAGTTTTGTTTTATCATCAAAATCAATTATTTGAGCGTTATATGTATACATTAAAATAATCATGAATAGCATTTCTACCATATATAGTTTTTGAAATATACCTACGTATGGATTTAATTTTGGAATGCTTGCCATTAAGAATGTGAGCGCTGCCGTAATATTAAACGCTAGGTTAATGCATAATAATGTTGAATAAATTTTTGTTTCACTATTTTTTACGTTTTCTTTTGAAAAATAAGCACACAGTAATATTATTGTTATTGCTATAGAAATTGTGATAATTATTATATTACTCATATAATACACCTCTATTATAGATTATCATTTTATGGGTATTTTTTCAATTAAAAAGAATCTATTGTTAGATTCTTTTTTGTAATTTAAATACTTCTTCTGGAGTTACTATATTTGGATCTTTATACATAGTTGCATAGATGTCATCTACACTATATATGAAGTCACTAGTATCCATTATTCCTGATATAAATTCTTCTTTTGTTGGAAGGTCTATTCTACTATGTATACCCTGAGTTTCCCATATTTCCCATTTTAATGTTGCAAGGGAATCTCTTAATTTTTCATTATAATATAATATAGATGTATCTCCTCTATCAGTTACTCTTATGTTTTCACCTATGTTAGCATAGATATCTTTACCATATCTTTCTAGAGCCATAGGAACTATATCCGCGCCAGTTTCTAAAGCCATTTTTACTGTACCAGGGAATAATCCCATTACTGGTAAATTTGGTGTTATATTAACTGCTCCTTCAGGAAATATTAGTAAGTTTGTTTTATTTTTTAATACTTCAATAGCTCTTGCGTATGCAATTTTCCTGTCGAATTTTATTAATCTTTTTATTTCTTCTACTTCATCATTTGTTATTAAACCTAGATTTAATAGTTCTTGAATGTATTCTTGTTCTACTCTCGTTTCTAGATATATTACTCCATTCATACTAAGTAGTAATCCTTCTATTTTTTGATATACGTCTTCTGGATCACCTAAGAATAAGTATGCGTGTGTTTTTATTGCTTCGAATGCACTTGATGGATCTTCAGGATGGCAATGTGTAGATGCAAATATTATTGGTTTATCTGTTGATTCTCTTTTATCTCCGATTATGTGAAGTTTTTGGCCTTCTGCAATTCTTGATAATGTTACTGCTAATAGTGGTAATGGATGTATTAATTTTCTAGTCTTAAAATTACTTAATGGAATTTGTTGTTCAAATTCATATGCTCTTTGTTCTAAATAATATTTTTTTAGTTCTGCTAATTGCATTTTTCTTTTTTGAAGAAAGTTTTTATATTCAAAAGTTTCCATACCAATCCCTCGCTGTCTATCTAAATTATAACACAAAAAGAAAAAGGACTCCAAAAAGTCCTTATCTTTTATTAGTTTTAAATTGTGTAAGTAATCCTAATACTGCAATTACTATTGCTATAATTAGTGCTACTTGATTTGGAATAGCTGGAATTAATACTGGTAAGTATCTTTGTATTAATGTTGCTCCTGCTATTGATGTTACACCAATAAGAATTGGTTTTATGAAGAATGTAGCTAATATTCCAGCTAGAAGTGAACCACCTATATGAATTATTAATCTTACTCCTTCTTCGAAACCAGTTATGTATGGTCCTATACTAATATATGTTAGATATGCTACAGCAATAGCTAATGCTAACTTTTCTAGTTTATATCCTAAAGAACCTAATATAATTCCTACTACTATTTCTACTATTAATAGTGTGTTTCCATCAAGGAAGTTTCCACCGATAGCTCCGGCTACTGTAAATCCTAGGGCAAACCATGCAAGTGTAACAACTAATTTTTGAACTTTAAATCCAAAGAAACATAGAATTAAACTAATTCCTAGGATTATTAATGTTTCTATATCGAAGTTCATATTACACCTCTATTCTTTTGTTACTATTTTATGAATTAATTTATATACTTCGAATATCAATATTATTAATAATGATAGTAAGAAGATTTGACCTATTACGCTCCAAGCTAATGGTTCTACACTTAAGAATCTAGCTGTTAGAGGAACTTCTGCCATTACTAATTGTAATGCAATTGAGAATATTATTGCTCCTGGTACAAATAGATTATCTTTTAGTGATTCTTTAAATACTGAACGTTTTTCACTACGACAGTTAAGTACGTTAATATTTTGAATGAATACCATTAACATCATGATAATAGCTCTTGCTTTATTAATATCCATTCCACCATCTAGTAATACTTTCCATGTAATGAATATTATTGCACTGATTGAAATACCAAGTATTGCTACTTCTAACATTAAGTCTTTAGAGAATAGTGATTCTTTTGTATCTCTTGGTCTTTCTTTCATGATACTATCTTCTGCTTTTTCAAATGAAAGAGCAATATCTTGAATACCGTCAGTTACGATATTTAACCATAATAATTGAATTGCAAGTAATGGAATATCATATCCAAATGCAATTGATAATAAGAAGAAACATACTTCTGCAAATCCACAACTTAGTAAGAATAATGTTATCTTACGGATATTACTATAAGCTGTTCTACCTTCTTTAACACCTGCTACGATAGATGTGAAGTTATCATCTACTACTATCATAGAAGCTGTTTCTTTAGCAACGTCTGTACCACTACCCATTGCGATACCAATGTTAGCTGCACGAATAGCTGGAGCGTCGTTAACTCCGTCACCTGTAACGGCTACAAATTCTCCTTGACGTTTGAATGAGTTTACTATTTCTAGTTTATCCATTGGAGTAACACGAGAGAATACTCTAATAGATTTAACGAATTCATCGAATTCTTTTTCACCTTTTGCAAGGTATTTTTCTACATCTTTACCTGTTGCTACTTCAGATTGTTTTTCACACATACCTAAATCTTTAGCAATAGCATATGCAGTTAGTGGGTGGTCTCCAGTAATCATTACTACTTTGATACCAGCTGCTGCACATTCTTTTAGTGAGTCTTTTACTTCTACTCTGATTGGATCGATGAATGCTACCATACCAACGAATTTAAGTTTTTTGATATCTTTTTCTTCTGTACCTTTTACTTTACCATCTGCGATAGCAATTACACGATAACCTTTTTTAGTTAAATCGATGTTTTGTTGTACGTATTTTTCATTTTCTTCAGAAAATGCCATTATTTTTTCTAATGAACCTTTTACTGTACAGTATGTTTCTCCATCTTTTTCATAGAATACTGCTGAGTATTGGTTTTCAGATTCATATGGGATTTTTTCTACTACTTTTGGTTTATCTTGAATCTTCATTTTAGCTGCTAAGCTTAAGAATGCGATATCAATAGAGTCACCAAATGATTCCCATTTACCTGATTTTTCTTTTTCTAAGTGTGCTTCGTTATTTAGTGCACCTAATAGTGCTACATATTCTGCTTTAGCCATGTCAGCTCCATCTACTGCTGTTACATAACCTTTGTCATTATAACCAGTACCACTTATTTTATAGTTAGATCCATCTGCTAGTAATATTTCTTTAGCAGTTTGTTCATTAACTGTAAGTGTTCCTGTTTTATCAGATGCGATTACTGTACAACTACCTAGAGATTCTACAGCATTTAATTTTTTTACTATAACGTTTTTCTTAGCCATACGTTGAGATGCAACTGTAAGAGCCATTGTTAATGCTAGAGGTAATCCTTCTGGCATTGCTGATACTGATAATGCTATAACATTTAAGAATATAATATTCCATTCATATCCTTTTACAATTAATACTATTGTAGTAATAATTGCTATGATAACTATTATTCCACTTATTTGTTTTGAGAACTTTTCAGTTCTAATTGTTAATGGAGATTTTTCTTCTTTAGTATTTGTTACTTTGTCAGCTATTTTACCGATTTCAGTATTAAGTGCTGTTCCAACTACTACAGCTATTGCTCTACCAGTTGTTACTGATGTACCTGCAAATACCATGTTTTCTCTATCTCCTAAAGGAGTTCCATCTTTTAGAACCATAGGATTTTTAACTTCATTTAGTGATTCTCCTGTTAAGGCTGATTCATCTACTTGGAAGTTATGGCATTCAATAATACGTGCATCTGCACTTATTTTGTCACCACTTTCTAGTAATATAATATCTCCTACTACTAGTTCTCCTGATTCTATTTCTCTTTCTTTACCATCTCTCATTACGCGAGACATAGATTTAATCATATTGATTAAACTTTCAGCATCTTTACGCGCTTTCCATTCTTGGTATGTTCCCATTAGAACGTCTACCATTATTATTACTATTAATGCTACTGCATCAACTACTTCACCTGCTACAAATGAAAGAATAACAGTTACTACTAATATTAATTCGATAGGATTTTTAAATTGATCAAAGAATAACTTAATAATACTATCGTGTTTAGCTTTAGGTAGTTCGTTTCTTCCGTTTTCTGCAAGTCTTTTACTAGCTTCTTTTTCTGTAAGACCATCTTCGCTAGCATTTAGTTCTTTTAAGACTTCGTCTACTTCTTTAGTGTAATATTTCACTTTTTAATTTTCCTTTCTTGTATTTATAGAACATCTTGAGCATTACTACTCTCTTATTCTGTAATTTAATTTTATCATAATAGTATGGTAAATTCTATAAAGAAGTAATTAATTTTTATTAATAAAAAAAGACTACGTGTGTAGTCTTAGATAATATATGTTATTAAGGTAATTATTATACCTGTTATAACTCCTATACCGTATATTAAACTGAATATAGTTAAGTTTTCTTTTAAGTTTTTATTTGATTTAAATAGTACTAATATTGCTACTCCACTACCAGTTAGTAATCCTGATATTATTGATGCAAAGTTTATTGAATTTGTTAAATATAATTCAGTTAGGATTACACTAGATGCACAGTTAGGTATAAGTCCTATTAAACTAGTTATGAATGGAGATATTAATGTATCTTTTAATAGTAGTTTTGATAGGTATTCTTCACCAAATAGTTCAAATATTAGAGTAATTATGAAAGTAGCTATGAAGATGAATATGAATGTTTTTAGTGTATGTATTAAACTTGATTTGAATAGATTTTCTTCTTCTTCACAACCACAGTGTTCATCTTCACATATTGAGTATGTTTCTTTTTCTTTCTTTTTCTTTCTTAATAGGAAATCTATTATGAATCCTGATAACATACCTACTAAGAATTTAGTTCCTATTAAAGGTAATATAGTATTTAAACTAGCGTTTTTTGATAGTAATATTACTAACATTTCATCACTAGTAGATAAATATATAGATATTAGTGTACCTAGTGATAATATTCTTGTTACGTATAAGTTTGTTGCTACTACGGAGAATCCACATTGGGGAATTAATCCTAGTAAACTACCTAGTATTGGACCAAATTTGCCTGATTTAGCAATTATTTTTTTACTTTTATTTGATAATTTATGTTCTATTAGTTCTATTATAAAAAATGCTATAAATAGAAATGGTAATAATTTTATAGAATCAAAAAATGAATGTTCTAATACATGCAAAAATTCATGCATAAATGCCAACTCCTTTTTTACTTAATTAATTCTATATTATAGTTATTGTTTAGTCAATATTATTTTCAGGGTTGTTTATTGCTTGTTTTGCTAAAAGAATTGCATCTTCTAGTGTTTCTGTACTAGCTAGGAAACCACTTAAGTGAACGAATTTTGCTGTCTTGATACCAGATATGTTAGCTAGTTCTTCGTCGTGTAGACCAAAATACTTTTTAGGGAAGTTAATTAATAACTCTTTTGATTCTCTTGATACAGTAATTGGTTTTACGTTATATCCTCCTCTATTTGAAGGAAGAATTATTATTTTGATTTCTTTTGCTTTGGGATTTGTTGATGTAAATATTCCATCTTGATATGGAAGATATTCATCTAAGATAAGTATATTATCTTGAACGTTGTCGATAAGCGTTGCTACTTTTTTAGTAGCTTTTATTTTTGCATATTCGCTTTTTACTAAGTTATCGAATATTATTTCTGCTACGTTAAGTGCTCTTTCAAAGTATATATCTGTATCTACATCTTGTTCTTCCCATGTAGGATTAAATCCATCTATTATATGATCTAAATCTAGTAAACTATATTCTGCTTTGATTGTTGGGAATATTCCATTATCTATTCCATCTATTTGTTTAACTAGTTTTTCTTCGATGGCAGTATAAAGTTCTTCTATATGTTCATAGTTATTTTTGGATAAATAGTCTTTACCATATTCAGTCCATAATAAACCAAATGAACAATATTTTAATTTACTATTTGGACGATATTTAGCATCTACTCCATGGTGGTCAAATTTACCAAAACCTACGTCGTATACTATTGCATCTTTGGCTTCTACTTCACCTACGTTAGTACGATATAGTACTGGATTTTCTATGTATTTACTTAGGAATACAGTTGAAAACACATCATCTGGGTGAAATTTATTGTTATGTGTTATTAGGTTTGCTTCTTCTTTATTTTTTGTTATTTTTAGTTGCATGTTTTTTCTTTCCTTTCTTAGATGTGAATCTTGCTAATTTTGGTATTTCTAAAACAAATAATATGAATAAACTTATTATTAGTGCTCCAATGTTATTGTGTAGTGTGATATTCATTGTATTAAATAATTTTGTGTAATTAAATATTAATATCATGATAATTGATATTAATGTAAATAAATGTATTTTTATATGTTTTAGATATTTAAAAATATTTTTTAGAAATGATGAATCGCTTAATTCATAATATGTATGTAATGTGTTAGTAATAATGAATGTTACTAAAAAAATTGTATATGCTAGTGTTATTGATCCTCCACTAGCTAAAACATACATGTATGGTACAGTTAAACCAAACGCTATAATAAATATTTCCATTATTAATAGTAGTAATTCTTGTTTACCAAAAATTATGTTAGATGGTTTTACTGTTCTAGTCATTATGTCTTCTTCATAAGGTAATGTTTTATATAAGTAATTAACTTTTATTGTTGTATATAGTTTTAGAATAGATATTAATAATATGTCATATTTTACCGGGAATCCTACTAATACTAATAGTATGTAACTTAATAGAATTGGAATATATGTGAACATTGCATGTTTTATCCCTTTTATATAGTTATCATGAATATTACGAGCATTTTCTATTTTGATATATAAATCTGAT
>JAZOOK010000116.1:0-2742 GCA_045654965.1 Candidatus Coprovivens sp.
TGATTATATAGAAGATGGAATTCCTATAGGTAAAGTGTCTAATTTAAAAGGGATGAATGCTGCTATGTGTGTTGAAAGAGCTATGGTTGCACAAAATTTATTAAGATTACTTGGTATAAAGTCCTTTTATAAATGTTCAGGTATTTTAAAGAATGATAAAAAGGAAGTTCATTCATATAACTTAGTAGAGTTTGATGGTAAGTATTATGTATTTGATGCAACAATGCCTACGTTAAAAGATGAAGAAATAAGTCCACTAGTAGCTGAAATACCACAGGAGGTTTTCGAAGAATTAATTAAATCTCGTACTAGAGAAGGTATGTCTATAGAAGTATCTCATTATAATCCACTTAGAAGTGAAGATATAAATGTTGTTTATGATGCTGGTAGAAAAAGAAACTATGATGCTACTAAGAAACAAATTGTTACTAAAAAATAAATAAAACCACTTTTATGTGGTTTTTTTCTTGGTATAATAAAGAAAACTTGGAGGTGTAGTATGGAAGCAAAGAAAATAGATAAAGATTTAGAATGGTTAAAACAAGTTAGTAGAGAAGTTGATTTAAGCACTGAAGATATAAGCGAAGACTTAAAAGTATTAGAGGAATATTGCTTAGGTCATGGTGTGTTTGCTATGGCAGCTGTACAACTAGGTATACCCAAAAGACTTGTGTATATAAAGAATACTGATTTAGATAAGATAGAAGATGAAGAATGGAATGAAGCTACTGTATTAGTGAATCCTGTTATAAAGAAACGTGAAGGATTAACACAATATTGGGAAGCTTGTGCTAGTTGTTTAGATAATATGGGGTTAGTATTAAGACCATATAAAGTAGAAATAGAGTATTTAGATGCAAATGGTAATAAACAAGAAATGACTTTTGAAGGTTTTCCGGCAACTGTATTTTCGCATGAATATGATCATTTAGATGGTATTTTACATATGGATAAAGCTTTAGAAGTTATAGTGATGGATAAAGAAGAACGTAAGGAATTTAGAAAAGAACATCCTTATGAAGTATTTAGTAAAGATGGAGATTTCTTAGAATTGGAGAAAGGACATGGCAAAAGATTTAAAAACTAATGCTATGCGCATTTTAGAACAACATGGTATTAGTTATAAAGAACATATATTAGATTTGAAAGAAGCTGTAGATGGTGTTACTTGTGCTAATATGTTGGGTGTTAATCTAGAAAGTACTTTTAAGACTTTGGTTACAGTTGGTAAAAGTGGTAATTACTATGTTTTTGTTATACCAGTAGCGGAAACTTTAAGTATGAAGAAAGCTGCTTCATCTGTTGGTGAAAAGAATGTAGAAATGATACCTATGAAGGAATTGCTTAAAGTAGCTGGTTATGTACATGGTGGATGTAGTCCAATTGGTATGAAGAAGATTTTTACTACCGTAGTAGATGAGACTGCTATACTTTTTGATAACATAATATTTAGTGGTGGTAAGATAGGATATTTTATTGAAGTAAATCCTATGGAAATAGATAAGGTAATACCAGTAAGTTTTGTTGATATCGTGGAGGGTTAGATGAAAGTATTAACTTTGAAACAACCTTGGGCTAGTTTGGTGGCTAATGGGTATAAAGTATATGAATTTCGTACTTGGAAAACAAAGTATAGAGGAGAAATATTAATACACGCGGGTTGTGGTGTAGATAAAGAATGGTTAGATAAAGTAAAAGATTATGGTATTGATTTTCCTAAGAAGAAAATACTTTGTAAAGTAGTATTAGAAGATTGTATAGAGATAGATGATGAGTTTAATGAGATGGTTAAGTCTTTAGATCCTAATGTGTATAGTCATAAAAGTAGAGATGGTTATGCATGGAAGTTGGGTAAAGTAACTAAGTTAGATTTTGAAGAAGAAATAAATGGTCAACTTGGGTTATGGAATTATGATGTTGATAAATAGAGGGTTATAAACAACTTTTATATATAAAAAATATATAATTGTATTATAATACGTTTAAATAAAGAAAAGAGGTTAGCTATGAGTAAGATAATTAAACAAAAAGAGCGTGGTTCATTAATAGTGATAAGCGGACCAAGTGGAAGTGGAAAAGGAACTATTATAGAAGAATTTTTGAAGAAAAATAAAAATGCTTGGTTGAGTATTTCTTATACTTCTAGAATTCCTAGAACAAATGATGTTCCTGGTAAAACATATAATTTTATTTCAAAAGATGAATTTGAAGAAAAAATTGAAAAAGGGGAATTGCTAGAATATGCTGAATATAGTGGGGCTTACTATGGTACTCCTAGAGAGCATATAGAAGAAAAATTAGTAAAAGGTACTGATGTTATATTAGAAATAGATGTTCAAGGAGCTTTAAAAGTTAAGGAATTGGTTCCTGAAACAATTTGTATATTTATATTGCCACCGAGTATGAAGGAACTTAAGAAACGTTTAGTGGGTAGAGGTACTGATTCTAAAGAAAAAATACTAACTAGATTTAGAACTGCTTATCAAGAAATAAACCAAGTTACTAGTTACAACTATGTAGTAACTAATGATGATTTAGAAGATGCTATTAATAAGATTGGCGCTATATTGTTATCTGAAAAATGTAGAGTAGACAGAATTGAACAAGTTTATTTGGGTAATGAAGAAGAAGAAATCCACGAATTATTGATGGATGAAGCGTTTGTTAACGAAGATATAAAAATATAAAAAGAGTATTTTATTACTCTTTTTTTGTGGTATTATATTTGTAGAATAGGTGATT
>JAZOOK010000117.1:0-5081 GCA_045654965.1 Candidatus Coprovivens sp.
GCTTTAACAAATACAGTTTCATCACTAATAGCAAGTATTTGTGGCATTATCAAGAAAGGTTCTTGTTCACTAGTCAAATCTAAACCAGCTAAAAATATATCCATATCATACACAATAGATAAATAAGTTAAAACACTTACATTACCTTTCATAAGTTGTACTTCATCTATAAAAATAGTTCTAACACTTTCATCAACATGTTGTAATAAATCTTCAAAAGAATCTATACAAATAGCAGGTATTCCCTCTACAAAATCCTTACTCTTCATTTCTCCTAAATCTCTAACATCACAACTTGGTTTAAATACTCTTACATGTTTCTTATTCCATATTTTTTTATAATCAGTTATCATAGCTGATGTTTTACCACTATGCATTGGCCCTGTATACGTCTTTATCATGTTTTCTCTACCTCTACCTTTTTTCTCTACTAAAAAATTTCTTTATCTTCTATCTTCTTCTTAAATTCATAAACCTTAGCTGGTTTATTACCTTCAAACTTATCACTCTTATTAGTATCAACAATTAAATCAAGATTCAACATCTTCTTACGGAAATTTCTTCTATCAAATTTCTTATTTAATATTGCCTCATAAGTCTTTTGTAATTCTGGCATTGTAACACCATCAGGAAATAAACTTTTCAAGATATTACTTTTAACAATTTGCTTTCTAAGTTCAATAATAGCATCATGTAATATCTCTTCATGGTCATACCCTAAAGGAGGTATCTTATCTATAGGAAACCAATCAGCATTCGAAGTATTTTCAGTTTCTCTAAGTAAATGTACTCTCTTACTATCAATAATACCTATAAATCCTACAGCAACCATTCTCATTACTGGAGATCTATCTACTTTACCAAAAGCTTTAAACTGTTTAATATCAACACCTGTAATTCCAGTCTTTTCTTCTAATTCTCTTAAAGCACCAGCTTCCAAATCCTCATTATTCCATAATGCCCCACCAGTTAGTACCCAATCACCTAAAAATGGCTCATTTTTTCTTTTTATTAATAAAACCTTAGTTACACCCTGTTCGATTGTAAACAACGCTGTAATTACATGTATACCTTGATTCTTATATAACTTACTTTTTACATCCATAACATCACCCTAAAACAATTATAATGTGTACAATTTACACTTGTCAATATAGATAACACAATCTATACATTTTATGTTATACTTTATTTAATAAAGGGTGATTAAAATGATACTACTAATAATAATTCTTATTCTACTAGTACTAGTATATTTTGTAAGAATATCTAACAACAATGATTTAATAAATAATAATGCTAAAACTGAAGAAGACATGCAAGCAATAAAAGAAGGAAAAAGAAAACAATACAAATCAAAAGTATTCATAATTCTAACAATAGCAAGTATTCTCCTATTAATAGCATTTATCTTATTTGATTTTACAAATATAGATTATATACTTATGGATTACTTTTCTGCTGATTTTGTAACAGAACAAGAATTTGATAAATTATTCTACTTTATTCCAGCATTCTTATTAATAACAAATCTAATCTATACTCAAGTTAATATCGGTGACTTCATATTAAGATATTTCAAAACAAAAGAAGAAGAAATGGAAATTAAAATAAATAAAGACACCATTATGGGATTACTATACAAAAAGAAAACTACTACAGACAATAATCAAACAAAAACAGGAAACTAATTCCTGTTTTTTTATACTTCTAGACTTAATTTGTAAGCATCACAAGTATACTTATCAAATACATTTAATTCATGATCAAATTCACACCATAATTCATGAACATAAAAAGCCAAATCATAATAATATATACATACATTTTCATTTGGATCAATCGTTTTAATTAAATTACCAAACAACATTTCCCAACTTTCATTAGATAATCCTGTTGGTACCATAGAAAGAGCATATACATTTTCTAATTCACATAACAGTAGTTCTAAATCTATACCACTATTCAACAACCTATTAAACTTCTCTATTAATTTAACATCTTGCGTAGCATATACCATTTCTCTAAAATAATCTCTAATATCTACTTGTTGATTATACATATCATATAATTCTTGTATATTTTTACAGATAACTCTATGTTCATCAAAGAATAATGAACTATGCTCTAAATCACAAGAATATAAATGAACATACTTAGCCAATGGATAATAATAATCAACTACATTATCATAAATAGATACAGTATCTACTAAATTACCAAATAGCATCAACCATACTTCTTCACTAACACAAGTTGCATTACTACCATAAACTATAATATTATTTAATTCATTTCTAATAACATCATCATCTATACCACTGTTTTTTAATTTTTGATATAAAGCTGAAGCATATAATTCACTACCCTTATTTTCGACACTTAAAATGTTTTCAATACTTCTACCAGATTCTTCAAATAATCTTTCTAATCTAGAAAAATCATTTTCTTTCAAAAGATGATTTATAGATATATTATCGGATGTATCTTGTAATAAATCAGTTTCATCAACCACTTTTATCTCTTCTTGTATATCTAATTCTAAAAACGTTTCACCAGGTATAATTTCAACTGTTTGTTCAACATATGCACCTTGTTGAATTTCTGGTGTTTTAGATGTCTTTTTCAACATCTTACAACCAGCATAAACATTAATTGCTATAATAGGAACCAATGCAAATGCTATTGCTTTTCCCTTCCTGTCCGTAAGAACGCACACTCCTTCTCGCTTCATTGAAGCTATACCTAAAATATAGCACTTACTATTTAAAAGTCAATAAAAAAGAAGGTTTTCACCTTCTACTTCTTTCTTGTAATAATATGTTCTTGCATAACTTCTGGCCATACAACATCATATTCATCATAATCTACTAATCCTTGTTTTTTTTCTTTTACTACACTTTCACTAACTTCTTCTTTAACAACAACTTCCCTTACTAATTTTTTTCCAACAAGCCAACCATATATATCATTATATATTGATTCGTTCTCATTTTCATGTAAAATAGCATGTCTTAATGTAGGATATAATTTCATATCAACATCACTAATGCCACAAGACTTTAGTAATTGTAACGTTTGTTTAACCCCCTTACCTTTATCACCAACATAATCATCACTACCAGATATTAAATATACTGGTTTTGTTTTATTCATTTTATTAACGTTATCAGATTGGCAACAATATAACATCACATTAAGTAATTCTCTAAACAAACCAACAGTCATGTTTTCACCTCTTAAAGAATCCGCAAGATATAAGTCAACTGCTCCCTCGCTTTTGCATAACCAGTCATGAGTAGTTCTATTTGGTTTAAACTTCTTATTATATGTCCCAAATGATAATTCTCTTACTCTCTCAGTAGCAACATTATCTCCATACTTTTTACTTTCTAATCCAACAACAAACATAGCAAGTTTTTGATTCATTTTAGAAATAAAACCAGTACCAACTAATATAGCACCATCTACAACCCCAGGATAATCTATCATATATGTTCTAGTAAAAAAAGATCCCAAAGAAAAACCAAGCATTGTATAAGGTACATTTGGATAATTATTTTTAGTTTGAGTAACAACATAATGAATATCATCTAAAACATATTTATAACTACCATTAGGTCCAAAATACATCACTTTATTACCATTATTAGTAGACATCCCATGACCAATATAATCAATTCCCACAACTAAGATACCTTTACTGTTCAAAAATTTAGCAAAATCATCATATCTATCAATATGTTCACTAACACCATGATTAATTTGAACAATCCCTAACACTTCATTATCAGGAATCCAAGTAACCATATGTATATTAGTTACTTTATCGTTTGATTGAAAGAATAATTCATTTTTACTCATGTTTTACACCTACTTTCATTATTATTTATATAACAAGATTACTCTTTAATATAATCATAATTTTTTCCCACATAATTATTAACTAAATATCTCGAAATATTAAGTGGATTATTTAAATATTCTTCTTCACCATTCTTATATTCTTCCGGTATATATATCGAACTAAATGTCGAAGAAACCAAATCTTTCTTTTCACTATTATCCACTTTTGAAACTAACAAATTTGTTGAAACAGTATGAATCCCATGATCACTTTGTAGTATTATTACAGAATTTGGATCGTTATCTTTTATGTATTCTAACATATCAATTAACAATAAAGTTGAATGTTCATAATTATCTACAAATTTTTTTAGTAAAAATCCTTCTTTATTTGTATTAACTACTTTACCATTTTTATCATATAACCAAGGAGTATGATTAATACCATAATCAATAAATGTAAATAATTTATTATCTTTATTCGTATTATAAACAATATCTAAACTCTTCAATATTGCTTTAGATTTAAAGTAATCAGAACTAGCAATATTCTTATATTTATCAAAATTATAATCATTATAATTAATTTCTTCATATTCCAAGAAATTATAATCATCAGTAAAGTAATGTAAGAAAGTTGTATCAAGTAAAGTTTTAAAATGTGCATAATCATTATATTTTCTAATATCATCATTTGAATTATTTAATGCCGTAAAATAATTTAAATCTTTAATATTAGCTTTTTGAAAATCATAATAATCAAACATATAATCTCCATAAAAAGATGCATACTGATTATAGTCACTAATCACAGCAAACTTATAATCCACTTCACTAAAAGCACCAAAAAGTTCATTATTCATTCTCTTTTCGGTCATATCGTCATAAGAAACAATTCCATAATTAGTTTCTCCATTTTTAATATTCATTAAATACTCATGAAAAACACTATCATAATACTTAGGATTAAACATTGATACTAATGCTTGAATAGTATGACCTGCAGAAAACAATTCTGCTTCTTTATTAAGATAAAACTCTGTCTTTTGTAAATATTTTTCAAATTCATCGTTATCAAAATTAAAATATTTTTTAGCATCAGCTAAATTAATCATTCCATCACAATGAATCCAATAAATATTAGGTCTTTCTTGAATATCTTCATCTATATTATATTTTACTTTTTCATCTATTTTTATATATTTATTAATAGTTGTAAAATAATACTTTGTAGA